>DATJFU010000054.1:0-2988 GCA_035495495.1 Bdellovibrionota bacterium | reverse complement strand
AACATCGCCGACGACAAGCAGTTCTCCAGGATCACGGGCAACCTGGCGGGAGACATCCCGGCGGACCGCCGCCAGATGCTGGCCGACAGCCTGCGGGCCATCGCGACCGCCACCGCGTCGTCGGGCTTCAGGCTCTCTGCGAGCAAGTCCTACTTTGACAACTTCTCGTCCCAGTTCGCGGCCATGAACGCCATCTACGGCACGGGGATGGGCGACTCCCCCGAGTTCTTGGACCTCCGAAAGGTCTATCACGACGCGGCCACTCAGGCGTTCAACGACCTCGTCGCGGCCTACCCGGCGGTGGTCAACGCCAAGCTCGCCGAGGTGGGCGGCCTTTCGGCCGTCACCTACCAGTACTCGGACATCTACGGGCGCATCCGTGACGCGGCGTTCGCGTTCGCGCTGGCCGAGTACCTGATCACCCGCAAGATGTCGCGGGTCGTGGACATCGGCCCCAAGGTATTGAACGCGGACGCCCACGCCTACAACGGCCAGGAGTTCGCATTCAACGTCATCAAGTTCTCGATGTTCCGCACGATGCTGAGGAGATTCTCGGACACGGGTGCGACGGGCGTCGTCCCGGGAACCTCCAGTCACTCGTACATCCAGCACACCACGCTCGCGATGACGACCGAGTTCGACCGCACGCAGGTCATCTACTCTGGAGCGCCCGGCCAGCCCTTTGGCACCAACCATGGCTGGTCGTCGAGCGCGGTCCTCGCGGGCCGCGGCGTCCGGGGCGGTGTCTTCGCGGGAGACTACAAGACGACGCCGGGCGCGTTCGGAAAGTACTCCATGTTTCCGAACCAGGGACTCGAAGAACCTTTGCCCGTGAACCTCACCACGGGCCAGGTGGACGTCAACGGCAAGATCGTCACGACCAAGTCGATCTTTCCGACCCTCATGGGCATCTTCGGGGTCAAGATCCCCATGGAGCAGATGACCGAGGGCATCCCGTTCAAGCCGGTGATGGCCTAGCGGAGGCGATCAGTAGCGATAGTGCTCGGGCTTGAACGGCCCGTTGGGGCTCATGCCCAGGTACTTGCTCTGCTCGGGCGTGAGCTTGGTCAGCTTGGCGCCGATCTTACCCAGGTGCAGGGCCGCGACCTTCTCGTCGAGCTCCTTGGGCAGGCGGTACACCTTCACTTCTTTGTACTTGGAGCGGTTGGTGTACAGCTCGATCTGGGCCATCACCTGGTTGGTGAAGCTGTTGCTCATGACAAACGAGGGGTGGCCCGTGGCGCAGCCCAGGTTCACCAGGCGGCCCTTGGCCAGCACGATGATCTTGCGCCCGCTCTTGAGGGTGTGGTGGTCCACCTGGGGCTTGATCTCGTCCATCTTGGAGTTCTTGTTGAGCCACGCCATGTCGATCTCGATGTCGAAGTGACCGATGTTGCAGACGATGGCGTTGTTCTTCATCACCTTGAAGTGCTTCTCGGTGATGATGTCCTTGCAGCCCGTGGCGGTGACGAAGATGTCGGCCTCAGAAGCCGCCTCGTCCATGGTCACGACCTGAAAGCCTTCCATCGCGGCCTGGAGCGCGCAGATGGGGTCAATCTCGGTCACGAGCACGCGGGCGCCGTACGAGACCATCGAACGGGCGCAGCCCTTGCCCACGTCGCCGTAACCGGCGACCACGACCACCTTGCCGGCGAGCATGACGTCCGTCGCGCGCTTGATGCCGTCAGCCAGGGACTCGCGGCAGCCGTAGAGGTTGTCGAACTTGGACTTGGTCACGGAGTCGTTGATGTTGATGGCCGGAACCTTGAGCGCGCCCTTGGCGTGGAGCTTCTCGAGGTTATGCACGCCCGTGGTGGTCTCTTCGGACAGGCCGATGATCTTTTTCATCGCGTCGGCGAAGCGGCCTTCGTGCATCATGTTGGTCAGGTCACCGCCGTCGTCCAGGATCAGGTTGTAGCCCTGGTCGCCCCAGCCGGTGATAGTCTGCTCGATGCACCAGTTGAACTCCTCCTCGGTCTCGCCTTTCCAGGCAAAGACGGGGGTGCCGGCGGCGGCGATCGCCACGGCGGCGTGGTCCTGGGTCGAGAAGATGTTGCAAGACGACCAGCGGATCTTGGCGCCCAGGTGCTGCAGGGTCTCGATCAGGACCGCGGTCTGAATGGTCATGTGCAGGCAGCCGGCGATCCGGGCGCCCTTCAGGGGCTGCTTCGAGCCGTACTCCTCACGGAGGGCCATGAGGCCAGGCATCTCGGTCTCGGCGATCTGAATCTCTTTGCGACCCCAGGCCGCGAGCTCCGCGAACTTCTGGGCATCTTCCATGGCCTCGCGGCAAACGCGGTAGTCCTTGCCAGCCACCTGGGTGGCGGGGGTGGACTTGGAGCCTCCCTTGGCGGGCGCCTTCACGGGCGCGGGGGCGGATTTCTTACCGGACTTGGACGCATGGGTATGGGTTTGCATAGGGTTTTAGGCTTAGCCCAATTCGGACCGCCTTTCCACCCCTCAAACGGGGGCGACCCAGGCGATCCGGCACTTGAGGTACTGGCCCTCGCGAAACTCCAGGCGCACAGGATGGTCGGGGGCGTGGCCCCCGCGGGCCAGCCACTGAACCTCACGATTCTCACGGACGGCGGCCGTGGCCAGGGCCTGGTCAAACTCCTCCTCGGAGAAGTGGTGCGAGCAAGAGCAGGCCACGAACCAGCCTCCGCCCAGGGAGACCCTTCTTAGGGCCTGCCTAAAGACCTTCTGGTAGGCGCGGCTGCCTTCGGGGTGGGCCTTGCGGGATTTGATCAGGGCCGGGGGGTCGCAGATCACGACGTCAAAGCGGCGCCCGGACTCCCACTCGCCCAGGGCCTCGATGATGTCCATCCTGACCGGCACGGCCTCGGCGCCCGCGGCGGCGGCGTTTGCCTGGGCAAGCTCCAGGGCCGGCGCCGAGCTATCGACCAGATGCACTCGGGTGGAAGTCCCGGCGCCCACGGCGCCCGCCTGCCTCACCGTCGCGGCGACCTGGGAGCCCCATTGACCGAG
>DATJFU010000053.1:0-3985 GCA_035495495.1 Bdellovibrionota bacterium | reverse complement strand
TTCCACGCTAACGCTGAGCGCAAAAGATCGCGCAGCAAGCTGTCGCACCGCGGCATGAAGGCCGACCGCAAGGAGGCCGGGAGAGTTAGAGAA
The DNA here is from genome assembly GCA_035495495.1 of Bdellovibrionota bacterium. Classification (GTDB taxonomy): domain Bacteria; phylum Bdellovibrionota; class UBA1018; order UBA1018; family JADZFF01; genus JADZFF01. Next base: position 3,892 of record DATJFU010000053.1, on the reverse strand, counting down.
TCAGCATGGCGTCACCGTAGCTGAAGAAGCGGTAACGCTCACGGACGGCCTCACGGTACGCCGCGAGAACGGGATCGATGCCCCCGACGAACGCGCAGACGAGCATGAGTAACGTGCTCTTGGGCAGGTGAAAGTTCGTGAAGAGCCGGTCCACCACCTGGAACTTCGCGACGCCGCCGGGATGCAAGAAGAGCCGCGTGCGCCCCGGCCCGGGCACCAGACACCGGCGCGCGGGATCCCACGCGCTCTCGATCGTGCGGACGGCGGTGGTCCCCACTGCGCAGACGCGGTGGCCACCGGCCTTCCACCGCGTGATGCGCTCGGCGACTTCGGCGTCGACCTCAAAGCGCTCCTCATGCATCGGGTGCTCGCGTACGTCCCTTGCCTTGACCGGCCTGAACGTGCCCAAGCCCACATGCAACGTGAGCTCTTCCCAACCCACGCCGCGGGCGGCGAGCCGCCGCAGGATCTCTTTCGTGAAATGCAGGCCCGCGGTGGGAGCCGCCGCCGACCCGGGCGTCCGCGCGTACACCGTCTGGTAGGACTCCTCGTCAGTCTCGGCGGCTGCGCGGTTCAGGTAGGGTGGAATCGGCAACGACCCGAGCCCCGGCTTGAGCGGATCGCCGTCGAAGCGGGCGCGCACCGTGCCCGCCTCCGAATCGGCGGCCGCTCGCAGGACCTCGCCCCGCAATTGCGCTCCGCCCTCACCCACGATCTCGAAGCGGAATCCCGGCTGCGCGCGCGCCGAAGAGCGCAGAAGCCCTTCCCACAGCCTGCCGGGCTCGAGCTCCTCGAGGAGCAGAAATTCCACCCGGCCACCCGGTTTGCCGTCGGCCCCGATGCGATGCCCCAGGAGGCGCGCGGGGATCACGCGGCTGTTGTTGGCCACGAGCAGATCGTCGCCGTCGAGGATGGCGGGGAGGTCCTTGAACAGACGGTGCTCGATCCGGCCGCTGCCGCGGTGGAGCACGAGCAGGCGCGAGGCATCGCGCGGCTCGACCGGCTCCCGGGCGATGAGCTCGTCGGGGAGTTCGTAATCGTAGGTGTCGAGGCTAAAGGGATCCAAGCCCGAGGAGGGCTACCACATCTTGGCGAGGGTGGCGTCGGGGTAGTAGTGGGCCAGGATCTTGCGGTGATTCATGCCCAATTCGCCCATGCGTTTGGCGCCGTATTGGCAGAGGCCCACGCCGTGGCCGTTTCCGCGTCCCTCAAAGCCCCAGCGGCCGTCGCGGCCGCGCGCGACCTGAAACAACGTGCTCAGGAGGCGATCTTGTCCCAGCCAGTGGCGCAGGCGGGTGGCGGGCAAGGCGAGGTCCATGCGCCCCTGAGCCAATCCTCCCGGATGGGCCCATGAAAAATGCACTTCACGCACGCGGGGTGAGCCCTTCCAGGCCTCGGTCCAGATCCGCTCCAGACGATACGAGGCCGCGCGGCGGTACCAGTCCGCGGGCCATCCGGGCTCGCGGCCGTCCGAGATCGAACCCCGGCGTACCGCCTCGATCAGCTGGAGCTCGGAAAGCGCGAACTGCCAGTGGGCCTTGGGGGCGCCTGCGCAGTACGGGCAGCTCACTCGATGGCGGCCGTAGCCCGCGTAGGGACCGCCCCACACGCGCTCGGGGAGCTCGGTCGTGCCGCCGCAGGACGAGTGGTAAAAAGCCTTGATCGGCTGGCGCGGGTGGTGCCGCTCGACCAGAACCCAGCCCCGCGTGCGGCGCACGGCCCGCGCGGCCGCCGCGTCCTCGGCGCGGGCGCCGCCGTAGACCTGGTCCAGGATCGTCGAGCGCACGTCAAAATCGCGGCCCGAGCGTTTTGCGGCGAGAATCTCGTAGAGCGCGTAGCTCCGCGCGGCCACGATCTGCGAGGCGACGGCCTCGGGGCTCCACTTCGAAGAGAACTCCGCGTTGACCAGACCCTCGAGGTATTTCTCGAGATCGAGGCGATTGGAGACCCGGCAGCCGTGGGGGCCGGGGCCGACCCTCAGTTCCTCGCGCACGGGGTGCCCATCCAAGAACACGAACCCCGCCGGACTCGAGACGGTGACGGCGCCGCGCGTTTGCCGCCAGGTCGCCGTGCCCGCCTCACGGACGGTCACGGCCCAGGGCGTGCACCGCACGTCCCATCGGGTCGAACGGTCGGCTTTGAGAGGCAGGTTCCACCTGAGGTCGTAGCCCCGCACCTCGTGCGTGCCCGTGGCCTCCGAAAGAAGCACTCGAATCTGATAGGGCGCGGGGGTGAACTCGAGAAGGGTCGATGGCGTGGGCCGCTGCACCGAGGCCACGGCCCATGTCGGCGTCATCACGACCGCGGTCGCGGCCAAAACCTTGCGAAGCATCCTTGCCCTAGAGGCGGACCCGTCATAGTCCACCCACTCCCCTCGCCCAAGCGTATCATGGTAGGCCTCCCCCCATGGACATCGTCCCGGCGTCAAAAGAAAGACACGGTCACCTCGCGGCCCTCCTGGCGAGGGCCTTTGGCGACGACCCCTTCATCGGCTGGATGATCCGCCAGGACCGGAAGCGCGATGCGGGGTTTCTCACCATGTTTCAGGCCTACGTGCGCCTGGCGGCGCCCCACGGCCTGATCTACGCGACAGCGGACTTCAATTCGACGGCCCTGTGGGTTCCACCGGGCAAGTGGCACCTGTCCGTGCCCAAGCAGCTCTCGTTGATTCCGGATTACGTCCGCGCACTCGGATGGAGCGGCCTTGGGCCCAAGGTCAAGGCCATCCAGGCCGTGCAGGACGAGCATCCCCACGACAAGCCGTACTACTACCTGTTCGCGCTGGGCACGGAACCCGCGCATCAGCGCAAGGGCCTGGGCACGGCCCTGCTCCGCCATTTTCACCCGCGGGTAGATGCCGAAAAGATCGGCTGCTACCTAGAGACCGCGCGCGAGAGCAACGTGGCCATGTACGAGCGACACGGATACCGCGTGGTCAAGCACTACCACCCGGTGCCGCAGTCACCGCCGCTTTGGCTGATGTGGCGCGACCCGAAAGGCTAACAAAGGGGGGCTCCCCTGCGCGTCCGGTAGAGTCAGTGACACTCGGCGATCTGCCGCGGAAACAGCAGGGTCGCGCCGTGGTCCACGGCCTCGACTTGCGCCTTCCAGGGGCAGAAGTGCGGCTGCAGCCGGGCGCGGAACGCGGCCGGATTCAGCGAGTAGCCGACGAGGGTCGCATCGCTCGCGCTCTGCATGTCGACCAGGAACGCGCGCAGGTCCCGCAGCTCGGCCGTGCCGGGCGTCCCGGGCTGGGACAAGAGCACGTCGATCGCGGCGACGCCGTTCGGAAAGAAGTCGCGGAGCTCCTGCAGGCTGTCCGTGGCCGCCGCGTGCGAGAGGGTCAGGGCCGCGTTGGCCATGAACACGGCCGACGGGTCCTGGGCGTGGGACTCGGTCACACGGCAGGCAAAGTACTGCGAACGGCCCATCATCTGGATGCCGTAGTTTCCGCTCTGCATGAGCGCCACCATGGCTTGCTTGCCCGAGGTGCTGCAATCCAAGGGCTTGCCGTCGGGATCGTTTGAACCACCCAAGAGGCCGTTGGGATCACCCTGCTGGTTATGGTCGCTGTTGCCACCCGGTTGGCCGTTGGGTGATCCACCGTCCTGACCGTTGGGGTCGCCGGGCTGATTGTGGTCGCCGGGGTTCGTCGGGTTCGGATTCGGATTCGGGTTGGGGTTCGTGCCGCCGTCACCGTCGTGGTGGTCCGCGGTCGAAGTGGGGTCCGTGCCGCCGCTTCCGCCCACACCGGTACCCGTGGCGCCGGTCTGGCCGTTAGGGTCGCCCACCTGGCCGGTGGTCGAAGGCGTGGTGCCCGTGCCGCCGTCACCGGGGGTGGCGGGCGTCGGAGCCGGATCCGTGGGCGCCGGGGTCGGCGTCGTGGGGGCGG
>DATJFU010000052.1:0-4430 GCA_035495495.1 Bdellovibrionota bacterium | reverse complement strand
TCCACGCGGTATTTCTTCTCCACCCGGTCAATGAGCTCCCGATTCTGGGCCAGGATCTCTTTGCCCCGCGCGACGCGGTCCGGGTCCGAGGCCAGCCACTGTTTCGGGAATTCCGGATAGTCCTGCGTCGTGCTCGCCGTGATCTGGTTACGGTCGATCTCCGGGACCCGCGGGTCGAAGGTGACCCCCGCGAGGCGCGCCTGGATGAAGCTGCGGGGCACCTCGCGCCTCCCCCACCGGCGGACGAACGAGGTCTTCCACCGCTCAAAGGGATCGGGGGGAGCCGCCGCCGTCTTCGGCGAATCCGCACCCGCGTATCCGGGAACGAGGCAAAGAAGGACGGCCAGGAGAGCCGCGGATGCCGGACGCATGGACCTACGGCGCCAGCAGCTTAGCGAGATCCTCTCGCGTCAGTTTCTTCATGAAGTCCGTATCCTCGGAGATGATCGACTCGGCGAGGTCCTTTTTCTTCTTCTGAAGCTCCAGGATCTTCTCCTCCACCGTGCCGCGCGTGACCATGCGGTAGGCAAAGACCTTGTTGGTCTGCCCCATGCGGTGGGCGCGGCCGATGGCCTGGGCCTCGACGGCCGGGTTCCACCACGGGTCGAGGATAAAGACGTAGTCGGCCGCGGTGAGGTTCAACCCCGTTCCGCCCGCCTTGAGGCTGATCAGAAAGACCGGGCAGGCCTTGTCCGTCTGGAAGCGCTCCACCGGCGTCTTGCGGTCGCCCGTCTGGCCGTCCAGGTACTCGTAGGTGATGCCCTCGGCGTCGAGCGCCGATCTCACGATCGCGAGCAGGCTCGTGAACTGGGAGAATACGATCGCCTTGTGGCCCTCGGCGATGACCTCTTTGAGCTGGTTCAGAAGGAGCTTGGTCTTGGCGCTGGGCTGGGAGCGCTTGGTCTCGTCAATGAGGCCGGCGTGGCAGGAGGCCTGCCTCAGGCGGAGCAGGGCTTCGAGCACGTGGAGCTTGGACTTGGAGAGCCCGTCCGTACGGAGGGACTGCTCGATCGATTCGCGGTACCGGTCGCGGATGACCGCGTAGTACTCGGTCTCTTCTGGATCCATCTCGCAGAAGAGGACCTGCTCGGACTTCTCCGGGAGTTCGGTCAGAACCGCCTCTTTGGTCCGCCGGAGCATGAACGGTCTCAGCAGCCGCGCGAGAGTGCCCTGCAGGTCGTTTGAGAGGTCATCCGAGTTCTGAAAGTGCAGAAGGCCCGGGTTGGTGAACTCCAGGATCGAAAGCAGGTCGCGGATCGAGTTCTCGATCGGGGTCCCCGTCAGCGCAAGGCGGTGGACCGCCCGGAGCTGTTTGCACGCGATCGCGGACTGGGACTTGGCGTTCTTGATGTACTGGGCCTCGTCGATGATCGCGACGTCGAACTCCTGGCTCTGGAGCTTCTCGATGTCCGTACGCAGCGTGCCGTAGGTCGTGACCACGAGGTCCGCCTTGCCGATCTCCTCGGTGAGCTTCTTTCGGCCCCCGCCGGCGTATCGCACGACCTTGAGCGTCGGCGCGAACTTGGCGGCCTCGTCGATCCAGTTAAAGACCAGGCTTTTGGGCGCGACCACCAGGCTGGGCAGCTTGGACGTTTTCTTGCGGGAAAGAAGAAACGCGAGCACCTGGATGGTCTTGCCGAGGCCCATGTCGTCCGCAAGAATGCCGCCGGATTGGAACTCCTGAAGAAACCCGAGCCAGGTCAGGCCGTCTTTCTGATACTTGCGGAGCTTGCCCTTGAAGCCAGCCGGCGTCCGGACCGTCTTGACCTCTCCAAACTGCTGGATGCGCTCGCGGAAGCCGCTGAATCCTTTGTCGCCCTTGATCTCGTCGTCGTCGCCGAGGGCGGCGTTCAGCAGAAGCCCCTTCGCCTTGTCGAACCGGATGGACCCTTCTTCGGTCTTGTCGCCGAACTCCCGCAGGGTCTCAAAGCGCTCGAGCCAATCCTCGGGGAGCAGGCCGAGGCTGCCGTCCTTGAGCCTCACAAACGTCGTCTTGGCCTCGAGGGCCGCCAGAATCTCCTCGCGGCGGACCGGATGCCCGGCAAAGGTCGCCTCGAGGCTCACGTCGAACCAGTCGGTGGTCGAGTCGACCTTGAGCGCGAAATCGTCGGCCGCGAGCACCCGCTGATTTTCGATGTAGACGATCCAGCCGTGCTCGCTCAGCGTCGTGGCCGCGCGCAGAAGGTCGTTCACCGACACCGTGCCCGTCGGGTCGCCGAGGATCTCGAGGGCCTGGGTCACGGCCGCTTCTTCGAACACACGGTTGCGGGGATAGACCTGGTGGTTCTCGACGTCGAGGATGCTCTCGGAAGGGTCGGCAAGCGGCGTCTCGTGTCCGCGATAGTCAAAGCTGATGGTCATGGACATGCGGCCCGTCGAGGGGTCGTTGCCCAGGGGACGGAAGGCCCCCTTGGCCACGGGCTCGATCGAGCTTCGCTTCCACCCCATGCCTTCAGGCCAGGTCACGCGGGGCGCGGATGGGTCCGTGAGAATGCGCTGGAGCAGCAGGTCGCCGTACTGCTGGGGAACCAGAAAATCGCCCGCCCGGAGCTGCGTGAGCCACGCGGCGTGACGGGCCTCGGCCAGCCGGCCGATCCGCTCGCCGAGAATCAGGAGGCCGGACTTGAGGACGCAAGCGGGCTCGTTGATCGATTTGGGCTCGTCGTCCCTGCGAAGGACGCCTTCCAGGCGGTAGTTTGAGCCCACGTTCTCGATCCGAAGCTCGAGGTCCCAGGGCTTGCCGCGGTCCATGCGGAGCGGCCGGTCAGCCTGATCCGGTGACCCGTTGGGGGATCGTGAAAGAAAGGTTTTTCCCATCCCCGCGAGGGTCGTGAGCACCTGCGCCTCAAAGATCGGGTCGACCGTGAAACGGGTGCAGGCGCTCCCGAAGGTGTTCACCGTCCGTGGGCTCCCAGTCCGTGAGAGCAACGCGACCATCTCCTGATCGCGCGGGTCGCCGAATTCCAAGAGATCCCGCTCGGGCACGCGGCTGGGCCGGAGCGGCCCGGGCTCTCCCATGGGCCCGAGACGCTGGGGCCAGAAATCCAAAATCAGCTTTCCGGTGGCGATGGTCTCGGCCGCCGGGATGACAAAGGCGGCGATGCGGTTGCCGGCGATTCCGGCCGCGCCCTGAATCCCCTTGCCCTGGATCTGGTCCAGGCGCTCGAGCCAGGGGGTCGAAGACGTCGCGCGCGGGCGCTCGACCGGCACGGGTCCACGGGCGGCGGAGCCGTTGGCCGGGATCCCCCGCGCCGGCGTCCCCCGCTCGTGCAGAATTCGGAGCGTGCCCGTTCCAGGCACCTTGTCGGACAATCCGGAGCGCTCGAGCTTGATGATCGAGGCCCAAAGATGCTTGCAGAGGACGCCCTTAGCGTAAAACGGGCAGGCGCATCGGGCTTCAATGGCCCCCGCCGTCGCCGCCTGCGAAAAGTCGATCCAGACGGAGTACCGTTCGCCGTTGCCGTCGACCGTAAGTGAGAACGCCTCTCCGATTTGGGTCGGGTCCGAGACGTGCCCGGAGCGAAAATACCCCCGGCCCCGGATGAGGACGGCCCGCGGAAACTGCCGCACGCATCGCTGCTCCAGACCCGCCGGATTGACGGAGGGACGGGAGGCGGACCCATGCCTAGGCGATTCTTCGCCGTTCTCGTCACCGGTATGCGGCGCGAAATTCGGGTTTCGGGCGGCTCGCCGACCGCGACGACGACGTCTGCGGCGGGGGCCGTGAGAGGCCTGGGATTCGGTCATTACTTGCCCTAGGGGTTCTACGACAAGATGACCGGGGACGCCACCTTTCTGGTATCTTCGAGAAATTGGAGCGCCGGGATCGCATTGCAGGAACTGTCACAGGCCGGGTCGTCATTGGCCTGGCTTGCGCGCTGCTTTTTTCGGCGCCGGCCCTGGCGGCGGAGCCTCCCCCTCGGCCCCAGGTGGCACTGCAATGGAGTGCCCCGCCCGGAAATTTCGCTCCCGATTCGTTTGTTCATGAGAGCCGTTGGATCTGGGGTCCTTACCGGCCGACGGGGTCCGAGGTGGGGGCCATGTTTCCGCCCGAGTCCCCGGTCCTGCGAACCAAGATCCGCTTTCCGTCGGCCTTGCGGATTCTGGAAGCTCACGGGGCGGATGGGGTGGAAGTTAGTTACGAAACCCGGGGCCAAGGTCCAGGGGCGGCCCAGGTGCTCACCGTGGACATGCCTTCGCGCCGCGTTTCCGTGGCGCTCGTCCTCTCCGCGGGGAAGGGGCCTCCCTTGCGCGTGAACTTGACCCTGGAGGGGACCCTCGGCGAGCCCCTCCTTTGGCCTGAGGCCGCTTGCGACGAGGCCGGTATCTCGTTCTACAGGCGCCGAACCGTTGGGGGCGAGGGCGGGAAGTACTTCTACATCGCGGCCCTGTGCAGGGTGACGGAGGACTTCGTCGACATCTATCTTCTG
>DATJFU010000051.1:0-5911 GCA_035495495.1 Bdellovibrionota bacterium | reverse complement strand
GGACCTTCCGCAAGAAGCGTCCGAAATCCTGGCGGCGGCCGGCGGAGACATCCGCGATCGATTGCTGGCCTCCGGCGTCACGAGCCTGAACCAGCTGGGTCAGGATCTGAGCGGCTCCATCGCCATCTCACAGGCCAACCTGGCGACGTTCCGCAAGTTCTATAAGGGTTCGATCGGCAAGGCCGTCAAAAGCCTCGAGGCCGCCGCCGTTGCCGCGGGCGAGCCCCTCCGGGGTCCGGCCCGGTTGCGTCCCAACCGGCAAGCCCTCGCGAGGATCTGTGCCCTTACGCTCGTTTCGGATTCGGACTGGCCCAAGTCCGTGCCATGGGAGATCTGCGGACAGGCGGTTCTCGAATCGGTCTACCCGGATCCGGACGGCAAGCTCACCCTCGAGGTGGGCAAGATGGCCACTGAGATCGAGGGTCAACCGCTTCAGCAGCGGGTCTGCGCCTACCACCGGGTGATGCGCGCCCAACGGCTGGCGGAGATTCTTCAGCACCCGCCCGTGTTTGACTGGAATCACGGCCGTGAGCGGACGACCGAAGGCCAACAGACCCCGGTTCAGCCGACCCAGTGGCAGGTGCCCTGGACCTTGGATCTGATGAAACACTAAGGACGCGCACCGCGCGTCCGGCAACGGCGCGCTAGTCGTTGACCTGCGCCCACGCGGGGCGGTCGGGATCCGAGAAGTCCATCACCACGGACTGCCCGAGCCACGGGTTATGCACCGTGATCCGTCCGGCGCCATCGGCATTGACGATGGGCCCGTCGGCGAGTGGCCACTTGGACATGTCACGCGCTTGGGGGACCTCGTCGAGCTCCGAGATGGGCCAATCCCAATGGCGGCTGGGCTGCGGTTCAAACGCGATCGTGAGACCGGCCTCCGTAATGTAGCGGTTGATGCGGTCGTCCGAGAAAGGCTCGACCGAGTTGGCCGCGACCACGTGCTGGGCAAAGACCGCGTAGGGCAGGTCGGATGTGGCCTCGACGGCCTCCAAGAAACCCCAGGTTCCACCGCCCGACTTGCAGCGGTGGCCATGGCAGGGCGCCTGGTACAGGGCCGCGTGAAATCCGTAGCGCAGCGGGCACTGATCGACGCCGCCCGCGAACTTAAAGAACGTCCAGGGCCCGCGCTGTTCACGGCAGCTACTCGGGATCGAATCGGGGATCACGGGATTGAGGCCGCAGGCAAAACCGGGCGCGACGCACGTGTTGTTGCGGCTCGAATCCTTGGAATGCCCGGCAAAGCGGATGAACGCCCCACGCTCGTAGCCCGAGTGGGCCGGCATGAGGGTCGTGGCCACCGCCCACTCGTCGTTCTCGCCCTTCTCGACGTCGAGGTGGTTGACCCAGACGCCGCCCGCCGAGATCTCAAACGAGGGCGATGAGTAAAAAACCTCGACGTTGCTGTGGTGGAACTTCTGAAAGTACGAACCGCGGTCCTTTTTGACCAGGAGGTCCAGGATGGGCGAGGGGATCCGGTAGTCCGAGATCGCCGCGTCCGACATGAAGCCTTCGCCGTAGCGCGGCTGCCAGGGCGTCGCCATCAGGTCGTAGTTCACGAAATTTCCGGCGAGTATGGCAAACCGCGCGCTCTCGCCGTCGCCGTCGAGCAGGAAATCGTCATCGTGGTAGCCGACCTTGCGCCTAAAGGGCACGGACCGGCGCAGGCCGTGGTTCTCGACGGCGTATCGGGCCGCGAGCCAGTCCAGGACGATCTTGGCGCCCGTCCGGACCTTGGCGTCGCTCGCGTACGAGTAAAGCGAGGAGAGGGGCCCCACCGTGTAGCCCTGATAGGGGCGCGAGTTGAACTCCTCAAAGTCATGCTGGGCCCAGACCTGCAGATGCCGCCGCATCCAGGCGTTGAACCCGTTGGCCTCGTTGTCCCAGCGGGCGTCGTAGGCGCCGCGCGAGGCGGCGTCGTCGAGCAGCAGATCGTTGGTGAGATAGCGCGACATCTCGGACTGAAAGATGTGGTTCTCGGTGTCCTTGATCGCGATGACGCCGCACCAGCCGGCCCGGTACGAGAGATGGTGATCGATGCCTTTTTCGGTAAAGAGCACGTCCAGCATGTGTCTCCGTGCCGCGGCCGGAATGGGCCCGTCGCCGCGTCCCCATTTCTCGGCAATGGCCACGAGCTCATGGAGATTGAAATCGTAGTCCCCGTTTCTCTCGCAGAAGTGCGGGATGAGAACAAAGTCCGTCCCGACGAGCGCGTAGGGCTTGGTGGCCGGATCCGCGAGGATCGAGAAAAATCCAGGCGCGTCGAGCCCCAATCCGAGTCTGCCCACCGCCGGGACGATGAATCCGCCGACGTTGTCCTTGCCCCAGTGGCCCTCTGGCTGCGCGGCGCCGTGCTCGAGCACCCGCAGGATCCGGGCCGGCAGGAGGGCCTGCGACTCCTCGACCGAGGTGGCCGGGGCGATTCCCGAAAAATCCAAAGGTCCCGAAAGGGGCGAGGGATCGCCGGCGGATGCCACGGTGACGGCCAAAACCAAGAGAGCCGACGTGCCTGTCAGGACTTTAGCGCGAGTCACTCGATACCTCCGCCGCGAGGAGCAGATAGGCCCCCACGCCGTACGGCAGGTCATGGCAACGGGGAATGAGCTTGTAGGATGCGGGCGTGCCCGGATTGGTGAACCACGAGATGCCCGGCATGGAGTAGCCGGGTCCGTCCCGCTCGAGCCGGGCCGTGATCGAAGAAAACACCTTGAGGCCGCGGGCCGCGAACGAAGCGTCGACCCAGCCGCGATGGGCCGCTTTCAGCATGGCGTAGCCGATCAGCGCCGAGCCCGACGTCTCTTCGTATCCCTGGCCCGGCGTGGGCATGAGGGTGTCCCAGAGTCCGTCGGCCATCTGGTACCGCGCGGCCGCCTTGAGGAGGTCGGCGAGGAGGGCGCGGAGCGCGGGAGCCTGGGGGTGGTCCTCGCCCAACGCGTCGAGGATCTCGACCGTCGCCACGGCCACCCATCCGTTGCCCCGGAGCCACTCGGTGGGGGCGCTCGCCGGCAAGAGGCGGTTCTTGTCGACGTTCCACGCGTGAAAGTAGAGGCCCGTCGAGGCGTCGCGCAGTTTGGACGCAAAGATCAGGGGTTGCTCGGCGCCCCAGTCGCGGAGATCCAGGTCATGGTATTGCGCGCCCCACTGGGTCGCGAGCACCGCGTACATCATCAGCGAATCGACCCAGATGGATTTGGCGAGGAAATGCGACGTCCATGCGTGTCCGAGATGATTGAGTGCGCCCAGCTTGTTTCGCTTCTCGTCGTGGACGTAGCGCGCTGCCTTCATGCCCGTCTTGAAAAGCTCAAAGTCCTGGTCATCCACCAGCATCGCGAGGGCCGAGAGTCCCGGGGGGACCCCATCCGCGGCCTTGATGGTGGGCAGACCCTTTTCGTATTTGTGCGTGTGGTACGTGTGGATGTACTCGCGGTACGCCGGTCCGTCGACCGACACCCGACTCAGACGGTGCAGACCGTAGAGAAAGATCCCAGGGCCCCAGTTCCACGCCAGCTTCTCGGCCTTGTTCTGGAAGATGAACTTCCACGCCACGCGGTCGCCCACGTCGGCCGCAGTCAGGGTCGTCGCGGTGAAGTGCCGGGTCACGGCATGCGCCGCGAGACCTCCGCACTTGCCGCTCACGGCGAGCTCGTGATCGCCGGCCGTGAAACCGGTGAGCGTCGCCCAGTGCACGTCGGCGTAAGGCGACTCGCGCCACTCCAGCGTCACGGGCGCGCCGTCCAAGGTAGCCGCCATCTGGGGTTCGGGGCAGCCGCGGAGTTCGGCCACTACGGAGCCTCCCCAGACGATTCCGCCTTCGGCTGGGACGCTGAGACGAAACGATTCCACGGCGCTCGCTTGGGTCGAGACCCAAAGGCAGAGCACCCCTGCGTTAAGTAGGGTTCGGATCACGGTTCACGGTAAGAGTGAACCGCCGATGAGTAAAGTGAGATTACCTTAGCGAGCGCTGAAGGCGCCGCTGTTGGACAGCTGCCAGTAGTTGTAGCTGTTGCCCAGCGCGCTAAGCCCGACGGCGGGCATGTACGAAGCACCGAGCTGCTGCGACCCGGACCAGTTCAACGCGTAGTTCAGGGCGATGGGGTCAACTCCACCGCAGCCGCCCACCGGGCCCATCATCTGGCCCATCATGGGTTGGCAGCCGTTGCCGCCAAACGGGGTGAGGCCGGGGGCCATCGAGTAGCCGCCCATGTAGCCGCCCATGCCGCCGCCGTACTCGTACCAGGCCACGGCGGGTTTGGGCGCGAGGGTCATGAGCGAAAAAGAAAGAAGAGCCAGCGTCCACACCATGCGCAGAAGACTGCGCGTCTCAATCAGCTTGATCATACGTCCACTCCATCCACTCTGCTCGCGCTTGCCGCTCTCATGGCTGCGCGGTCTACAACACTCTCAGGGGGTAAGGGATTCAAGGTGTGTGCCGGGGGACACACCCCTGGGTGAGTGCATAAGGGCATGAATTTACGTAAAAAAGCCATTCCACCCCCGGGCCGGGCGTGGCTAAGTTTTAGACGGGAGTGAAGGGTTCAAACTCCCACCGGCCATCCTCGCGGCGGGAGATCCGGTAGAGGATCCCGTTGGGGATGGGCACGGGCGGGGTGTGGGGTGGAAGCAGTTTCTGCAGGATTCTCCGCACGACGCCGCCATGGGTGGCGACTCCCACCCTCTGAAACGGGTGCCGCCTCAGAAAGTCCTCGAGCGCGGCAAAGGCGCGGTTCATGACCTCGGCCCCGGATTCGCCGCCGGGATACGCGACATCCGCGTCCGTGGGCAGGGAAGAGCGCCATCTTCCGAGGGTTTCTGAGCCGAATCGGGCTTCGATCTGTTCAAAGGTGAGCCCTTGGGCGTCGCCGAGATGGGCTTCGCGCAGGCCGGAGTGGGTGTGGAGTGGAATCCCGAGGGCATCGGCGACGATCTGCCCCGTCTCGGTGGCGCGGGAAAGGTCGCTCGCGAGCACGGCCTCGAGCCCTCGGCCCTCCAGAGCCCGGATCAGGGACCGGGCCTGCGCCCTCCCCACCTCGTTCAAGGGGACGTCCGTGTGCCCCTGAAAGCGGCCCTCCCGGTTCCAGTCCGTCTCGCCGTGTCGGAATACAAAAATCTCAGCGTGTTTTCGCATGGTTAACTGCGTTTACCTATTCTTGACCCAATTGATTTCATTAGATAAGACGCAGTGCATTAGGTTCCGCAGGGTTCTGTCACTCTCTATATATAACGACTGCGGTCGAGGTTGGGTGAGTAATGGTTTCGTTGATTCTGGCCGCCGTGGCCCTCGTCTCGTCTTCTGCCCGCGCCGAAGCGCCGGTACCCCTCTACTCGGATCTGCGCGACGTCGTGACCTACCAGCACGATCCCATCGCGGCGGCCGTCGTGGACAACATGGAGGCCACGCCCACCCGTTACTTTCCGACCGGCGTCGATTTCTACAAAGGCGGCGTGCGCCGTTTTCGGCCCGGCGAGGCCAAGGCGATCCGCAACCGTTCGGACTGTGACCTCAAGACCTCCGACTGCACGGACGCCGTGTACGGGGTGGAATTCACGGCGCAGCCGCTGGATGTCGGAGGCGGTATCTCACGGGTGCAGGTCCAGGCGTTCTTTCATTCCAAGTCCGTTGGTGACTTCGTGTTCCGCAAGTACACATTGGATGTGGATGGCGCCGCTCGGCAGGTTCAGACCGTGACTTTTTACGGTGCCGACGTAAAGCTCTCGGAGACGCACTTCGCGCTCCACACCGGGCTCCTTCAGCGTGAGTCGGTCCTCACCGACGCTGAACACGGAATCACCAAGCTCTATCCCCTCGGCGTGGGCGGCTTTGACCAGGTCCGATTCCACGGCACGCGCCTCATGACCCCGCTCTACAACAACGCGTTCTTGGACCGCTCCAACGTGCTCGCCCACCGCG
>DATJFU010000050.1:0-3032 GCA_035495495.1 Bdellovibrionota bacterium | reverse complement strand
TCCGCTGGGTCTTGGGATCGTAGTAGAGCGCGTTGACGGTGAAGTCCCGGCGCGAGGCGTCCTCGACGGGGCCCGAGAACGTGACCTTTACCGGGTGGCGATGGTCGGCGTAGGCGCCGTCGCGCCTGAATGTGGCGACTTCCAAAATGACCTGCCCCCCCGACGGCGTGCCGTACGGAACCTTGAGGACCCCAAAGGCCTTGCCCACGGTGATGGCGTTCGGAAAAAGCTCGCAGAGCTCGTCCGGGCCCGCGCTCGTGGCGACGTCGTGGTCCTTGGACTCGCGGTTGAGCAGAAAGTCGCGGACGCTGCCGCCCACGACGTACGCCACATGCCCCGCCTCATCCAGGCGGTGGACCGCGTCCTTGACGTGGTCGGGCAGGGCAAACGGACGGTTAATCGGGATCCACCTCGAGACTCCGTCCACTGATTTGGTATGGGCTTTTGATGACGATGTTGCCTTGGTCGAGCTGACGTTTCGCCGTCGTGCCTTCGATTTGCCGGTCATGGATGAGCCTCGTCGCGTGTCGGTCTACGGGGACGGGAGCGGGCGCCTGGTTTTCCATCGAGCTTCCGTCCAAGATCTCCACACCTTCCGCATCGCCCTGGGCGTCGTCCGTGTCGTCCTGCGTGTCAGGGGCGACGCCATTCGCCTCCGCGGCCGCCTCGGTGGGCGCCGCCTCTGCGGCGGCGGCCGGAGGGGCATCCTCCGCGCGCGCGCGAGGCGAAAGGCTCAAGGCCAGGCCGGCGGCCAGAACCGCGAGACCGGCCTTGGGTTTCATCACTCGAGTCACCGGAGCAGAACCTCCCGGGGCCGCGCGCCGTCGGCGGGCCCCACGATGCCGCGGGTTTCCATATCCTCGATCATGCGGGCAGCCCGGTTATAGCCCACTTTGAGGTGCCGCTGCAAAAAGGACGCTGACGCGTGGCCGGAGCGCTTGACCAGCTCGATCGCCTCGTCAAAGAGCGGGTCGCCGGCCAGCTCGCCCTGCAGCTCTTCATCCTCTTCGTCCTCGTCGACCAGGATCTCGTTGCGGTAGGCGG
The DNA here is from genome assembly GCA_035495495.1 of Bdellovibrionota bacterium. GTDB lineage: Bacteria > Bdellovibrionota > UBA1018 > UBA1018 > JADZFF01 > JADZFF01. Next base: position 1,988 of record DATJFU010000050.1, on the reverse strand, counting down.
GCTCGCCCTGGGACCTGAGAAATCCCGTGATCTTGTTGATCTCGTCATCGCTGACAAAAGCGCCGTGCAGCCGGACGTTCTGGGAGACGCCGGGTGGAATAAAGAGCATGTCGCCCTGGCCCAGCAGGCGCTCGGCGCCGGCGCGGTCGAGGATGGTCTTGGAGTCCACGAAGCTCGCGAGCTGAAAGCTCACGCGCGAAGGCAGGTTGGCCTTGATGAGGCCCGTGATCACGTCCGTGGAGGGCCGCTGCGTCGCCACCACCATGTGGATGCCGGCGGCCCGCGCCTTCTGCGCGATGCGGGCGATCGAGACCTCGACGTCCTTCTTGGCCACCATCATGAGGTCGGCGAGCTCGTCGATGATGATGACGATGTACGGAAGCTTGCCGATGCGGGGCGCGCCGGCTTCGTCCATCTCAAACGCCTGAATCCAGTCGCCGCCCGGGAGCTTGGCCATGCGGTCGCTCTGGCTCTCCTCGCTCATGAGCAGGTCGCGGACAGTCTCGGCGCCCATCTCCTCGACCTTGCGGTTGAAGGCGGCGAGGTTACGGGCCCCCATCATGGCGAGCAGGCGGTAGCGGCGCTCCATCTCGCGGACCGCCCACTTCAGGGCGACGCTCGCCTCGCCCGGATCGTCGACCACGGGCAAAAGCAGGTGCGGGATGTCCTCGTACGAGCGGAATTCGATGAACTTGGGGTCCACGAGGATCATGCGCAGGTCATCGGGCGTGAACCGGTAGAGCAGCGAGCAAATGAGTCCGTTCATGAACACGCTCTTGCCCGAGCCCGTCTGGCCGGCGGTGAGCAGGTGGGGCATGCGGGTCAGGTCCGAGAGCATGGGCTTGCCGCCGATGTCCTTGCCCATGGCGAGCGGAATCTGGTGGCGCTCGCCGTAGAAGTCCGGGTCGGCCAAGAACTCGCGCAAAAAGACCGTCTCACGCACGTCGCTCGGGATCTCGATGCCCACCACCGACTTGCCCGGAAGCGGCGCGAGGATCCGCACGCTCTCAGCCGACAAGGCCATGGAGAGATCGTCAGAGAGCGAGGCGATGCGGGAGACCTTCACGCCAGGGCCGGGGCGGAATTCGTAAAGCGTGATCACGGGACCGGGGCGGACGGCGGTCACCTCGCCGTCGATGCCGAAATCGGCGAGCTTCTGCCGCAGGATTTGGGAGTTCTGGATCAGCTTCTCGCGATCCACCGCGGTCTCGACGCGCGGGACTTTTTTCAGGAACTCGATGGTGGGCAGCTTCCAGTTCCCATGTTTGGCGGCGGTGCGGGCGAGCTTAGCCGCGGCTTTCTCGGCCGCCTCACCCGCCTGGGCCATGGCCTTGGCGTCGCGCGGGAGGATGGCGGGGCCTTTGCCCTTACCTTTCGGTGGGTCCTTCACTTCACCCCGGGCGACGGCGTCGCCAAAATCATCGATGGCTTCGGCCAGGGCGGCGTGGGCCTCGTCGTCGGCGGGCACGCCCGGGATCTCGCCATCGCCGTCGTCCTCTGCTTCGGCGTCGGCTTCGGCCACCGCTTCAGACAGGGCGGCGGATTCCACCCCGTCCCCATCCTCTTCTTCAGCCGGCGCGGGGAGCTCGGGACGGGTCAATGCGGCGAGCGCTTCGGCCTTCTTCGCCGCCTGAGCCTGGGCCTGGGCCTCGGCAAACGCGCGGGCACGTTCGCGGGCGCGGCGGACGGCGCCTTCGATCATTCGCTGGATCAGGTCACCGAGCGCGTGCGCGCCCCGCATGGCGGCGATGCTCACGAGATAAAAGAGACCCATGATGAGGGCGCGGCCGACCTTGAGGGTCGCGCGCCAGAGCGCGTGGGCGGCGAGGCCCACCCAGCGCATCACGCTTACGGGGGTCGACAAAACGAGCGCAACCAGAAACACGCCCAGAGAAACGATCGAAGCCCCCAGCGGATTGAGCGGTCCGCGCAGCGTCTCGCCGGCCCAGCCGCCAAAGGCGCCGCCCGTGAGCAGGAGCTCGCCTCGG
>DATJFU010000049.1:0-15136 GCA_035495495.1 Bdellovibrionota bacterium | reverse complement strand
GAGCTTCTGGCAGATCTTTTCAGCGAGTGGACGATTGGCGTGGCCAGAGAGAACGATCCAGTCGCGAATTCGCATGGCAGGGGGATATCGCACGGGGGTAGAAGTCTCAAGCGTTTTGCGTCACAATAGGGTCTAGGACGCCCTGTGAACATCGCGAAACTGCTGGCAAAAATCCGCTTCCTCCCGGACTGGCTCCTGATCCGGCTTTACCCCCCGTTTCTGCTCATGGGCGTGCGCATTTCTTCGGTTTCGCCGGACTACCACCACCTCGAGGCCGTGCTGCCCCTGCGCTGGTGGGCGCGCAACATCAACGGCACCCTCTTTGGGGGGTTCATGTGCGCCGCGACGGACCCCATGGCGGCCCTCATGTGCCACCGCATCTTTCCGGGCGCTCAGATCTGGACCAAGAACCATTCGGTGGAATTCTTGAAGCCCGCCAAGTCCCGCCTGCTCATCTGCGTGAACATCCCCAAGGAGCAGGTGGCCGAGATCCGGCGCCTACTCGACACCGAGGGCCAGTGCACCCAGACCTTTGAGTTTCAGATGGTCGACTCGCGTTACCGGGTGGTGGCCCGTGTGAGTAACACGTTGTTCATCCGCCGGGGCGAGGGTCGAAAGCTCGGCGTCGTCGGCGAACCGCTCTAGAGCCGTTTGCTAGAACGCGTGCCAGACGCCCGCGCCCTGGGCGTGGATGCCGCTCTTGGCGCTCACGCAGTCTTTGGCCGCGTCGCCGGCGCTCTTAATGAACCTTCCACCCTGGTAGTAGAACAGGCTGTACTCATCGGGCGTTCCGCCCTTGACCACGCAACGGCCAAAGGCCTTGTCCGTGGGGCAGGAGTCCGAGGCGAGAAAGCGGCCCTTCATGAACTTGCAGGCCATCTCGTTGCCGTTTGAGGTCTTCTGGTCCTTGTTATGGGGTCCGTTGAACCCGTAACAGAGTCCCACGTTGCTCACCGAGTTGCAGGTCGGCGACGGGGGCATGGCCTGGGCCTTGGGCTCGTTCTTCTTGGCCGCGCCCTTCTTGATGAGCTTGTTCAGGTTGAATCCGGCGTGAGCGGGGACGGCCAGGGTGGCCCCCAGGGATACCGCCACCGCCACAGATACCGTCGTGAGCCAAGATTTGGACATGGAACCTCCCAGGTTCCATTGCTGATCGGAGGCGGGTCAGTGCCCCTTGAGCGAGATCTGGGTGACGGATAGCAGCAGGAGGGACCCGGCGAGGACCTGCACGGGGAGAAGGGGCAGGTTCAAGAAGACGGAGTTGAGGACCACCGCGGTCACCGGAAAGATGAGTTCCACGAAGGTGGCGGTACTGGCGTGGGTCCGCTTGAGGCCAAGATAATAGAGGGAGACGGCGCCGAGGCCCGGTCCCAGGGCCATGTACGCCAGGGACTTGAGGAGGGCCGCGTCCTCAAACGCGTGCCAGGGGGTCTCGATGCGGCCCACGAGCTGGATGGCGAGCAGCGTGGCCCACCCGAACCAGAACCGCCAGAACGTGGCTCTAAAAGAAGAGATGCGCGAGAGCAGGACCTTGCCCGCGACGGTCGCGGCGGCCCAGAGCGCGGCGGCGCCCAAGGCGTAGGCCACCCCCCGTGAGCGCGCGTCCGAACCCACCTCGTCGAAGAGAAACCGGAAGTCGAGGTCCGGAAAGCTCACCACGAGTCCCGAGAGCAGGGCCATGGGCGCCCACATGAAGAACGCGGATTTTGGACGGTCTCCCAAGAAGAAAAAGGCCAGCGATACGGTGAGGATCGGCTGGAGCTTCTGCAGCAGGATCGCGACCGAAGGATTGACGTACTTGAAGCTCGCCGTGAAGAGCACGGTGGCGATCGCCGAGCCGCCCGCGCCCGTGATCAGGGCCGAGAGCCACTCTTTGAAGGTCATGTCGAGGAGCGTGTGCCGGCGCAGGATGGCCCAAGGGAGCAGAACCGCGAGCGCCAGGGTGTGCTCGGCGAGCACGACGGTGGCCGGGCTCAGGGTCTGGAGGACCGGAAGTCGAAACAACGCATCGGTTGCCCAGAGGGCCGCGGCGCCCGCGACGAGAAACGGGCCCAAGTACCGGCTGGCCCAGGGGCCCAGGCGCGCTGACTGCTCTCCGCCGGCGTAGTCGCGGGCGGGGGCTTCAGGGCCGGGCCCCGCGAGCGCTTCGTGAACCGCGGGGTTCTCCGGAGCGGCGGGTTCCACCCCGGGCGCGGTGGGCGTGACCTCGGAGCCGGATGGATGCTCGTTGTCTTCGCTCATGCGGGAGGTCCCGCCTGGCCGAGCCAGGTGCCGAAGCGGCCGAGGGCCTGCTCGGCCATGCCCTTGCGGAGCACGTCCTTGGGGCTGCCGCTCAGGCCGTCAAAGAGGATCGGATCAAAGAGGCCAAAATGCATGTTGCCCGGCTGGTAGCGCGCGGGATCCGTCGCGGTCACGTGACGGAGTAGGGCGCCCAGGGCCGTGTTGGCGGGCGGCGCCGCGTGGGGCTTGCCCTCGAGGCGCTGGCGGACAAAGAGCCCCGCGAGGAGACCGATGGCCGCGGACTCGAGGTAGCCCTCGACGCCCGTCACCTGGCCGGCGAGGTATACGCGCGGATGGCCCTTGAGCGAGAGGTCGGGTCTGAGGCAGCGTGGCCCGCAGACATAGGTGTTGCGGTGGATCGAGCCCAGGCGCAGAAACTCCGCGCGGTGGAGCGCGGGAATCATCCTGAACACCCGGCTCTGCTCGCCGTACTTGAGCTTGGTCTGGAACCCCACCAGGTTGTACGCGGTGCGGGCCCGATTCTCGGGGCGCAGCTGCACGACGGCGTGGGGCCAGCGACCCGTGCGCGGATCCGTGAGGCCGGCGGGTTTCATGGGCCCAAAACGTAGGCTCTGGGGACCCGTCGCGGCGATGGCCTCGATGGGCTGGCATCCCGCGAAGAACTTTTCTTTCTCAAAATCCTTGGGCGTGACTTTCTCGGCCTTGGTCAGCGCATCGAGAAACGCGGCGTACTCAGCCTCATTGAGGGGGCAGTTGAGGTAGGCCTCTTCTTCTCCCTTGTCGTAGCGGTTGGCCAAAAAGGCCTTGTCGAGATCGATGGTCGAGGCGTCGACGATCGGCGCGATGGCGTCGTAGAAGTAGAGGCTGTTTTCGCCCGTCGCCTTTTGGAGCCATTGGGCGAGGCCGGACGAGGTGAGCGGCCCGGTGGCGAATAGGGTGATGCCGTCCTTGAAGGGCTCGGTGACCTCGCCGGATTCCACCGTCACGCCGGGATGCGAGCGCAGGCGGGCAGTGACTTCGTCCGAGAAAATTCCACGGTCCACGGCCAGGGCCTGGCCACCGGGGACCTCGGACTTGGCGGCGCACTCCAGGATCAGCGATCCCACGCGCGACATCTCGGCCTTGAGCATGCCCGGGGCCGAGAGGGCGTCCTTGGATTTGAGCGAGTTGCTGCAAACGAGCTCGGCAAAGCCCCCGGTGTGGTGGGCCTCGGTCATGCGGGTGGGGCGCATCTCGTGGAGAACCACGGGGATACCCCAGCGGGCGAGCTGATAAGCGGCCTCGGAGCCGGCGAGGCCGGCTCCCACCACATGCACGCGCTGCGTGGACATGACGCGGTCTTTACCACAGTTCCTTGGACGATTACACTGGTCAACAATGGAGCTGGTCGCGGCCCTCGAAGCCTATCTCAACGAAGGACGCCATGGGCGGGCCTGGAGTGAGCATACGCTCCGGGCCTATGGCACCGACCTGCGGGGATGGTTGGCCCATCTCAAGACCGGGGGAGTCGGGACAGTCGGCGAGCTCTCGCGCGAACTCAGCCCCACCCTCATCCGCGCGCACCTCGCCCGGATCGCGGAGGGTTTGGAGCCGTCGTCCGTGGGCCGCCACCTCGCCGCCATCCGCGGCTTCTTGAGGTACCTCCGGCGCCGGGGCGACCTGAGCCGCGACGTGGGGTCGATGGTCTCCGCGCCCCGGGTTCAGCGGCCGTTGCCGCGATTTTTGCGCATCGAAGAAATCCACGCGCTCTTGCGCGCGACGGATCCGTCGAACCGGCTCGGCCGCAGGGACCTCGCGCTCTTTGAGCTGCTCTATGGAGCGGGCCTCCGCGTGAGCGAGGTGGTGGGACTCGACCGGCGTGACGTTGACCTGGCCGGCGGCTGGGTGCGCGTGATGGGCAAGGGCCGCAAGGAGCGGCGGGTGCCGTTTGGGCCCCCAGCAAAGGCGGCGTTGGAAGTCTGGCTGGCGGAAACCGCCGGAGAAGGTCCGCTGTTCGTCAACTATCGCGGTGGACGCCTGACCACCCGGAGCGTGGCGCGGATCCTGGCCCGGCATCTCATCCGGGCGGCCGCGACCGGAGACGTTTACGCCGCATTGGAAGGCAAGATTTCGCCCCATGGCCTCAGGCACAGTTTTGCTACCCATTTGCTGGCCGCTGGGGCAGATTTGAGGTCGATCCAAGAAATGCTCGGGCACTCGCGGCTCTCGACCACCCAGCGCTACACGCACGTGGATCCGGAGTCCCTGATGAAGGAGTACTTGGAGGCGCATCCGTTAGGCAGGAGTTCGCGGGACCGTGGATAGGCTGATCGATTTTCTTACGCAGTTCTCCGGACCCTGGGCCATCTATGCCGCGATTTTCGGCATTCTGGTGGCCTGCGGATTTGGCCTGCCCATCCCCGAGGACATCACCCTCTTTACCGCCGGCTACCTGGCCTACGACGGCGACATCAACATTTTGGCCACGATCGTCGTCTGCTTCTTGGGGGTCATGATCGGCGACACGGCCATCTTCACCCTCGGCCACAAGTACGGTCGCAAGGTGGCCAACCGCTGGGTGTTCAGGCGCATCCTTTCGCCCGAGCGATTGGAGCGCGTCAAAAAACGGTTACACAGTAAGCGCGGCACCCGGATCGTCTTCTTTGCCCGGTTCATGCCGGGCATGCGGGCCGCCATTTTTTTCTCGTCTGGTACCCTCCACTTGCCCTACCGCGTCTTTCTACTGAACGACGGTCTTGCCGCCGGGATATCGGTGCCCACCATCATCACGGTGGTTTACCGGTTCGGCGACAAGATCGACTACGTCATCAAGATCATTAAGAAAGTTCAGTTCGGGATCATCGGGCTCATCATCGCGTTCGTGGCGATACTTGTGGCAAAATGGTACCTGGAGAGCCGACGGCTCCCCAAGACGACGAAATGAGAACGAGGCGAATCGCGCAAAAGATCCGGCCCCTGATCCTGCTCGGAGCGGCGGTGGTTCTCTGCGCCTTTGGACCCAAGCGTGCCCAGGATCCCGCGACGGATTCGGCGTCGGCGCCCACTTCGGCCACTCACGTTTTCTCCACGGGCGACGCGCTCCAGGCCCGCGACGAGGCCGCCCTCACGCGTTGGTGCGCGGACCTCGACGACTCCGTGAAAAAGCTGGGGTGGAATCTTCCACCCTGCGACTGGAAGCGCTGGCGCCTGGGCGGCGAATCGGTGCAGGGCCGCCCCCTGGTCTACGCCGAGTTCGGCAACCCGCAGGCGCGTTCGAGCAACACGAGCCTCGTGCTCGCCATGGTGCACCCGGATGAGATCACGCCCCTCTATCTCGCGCTTCAGCTCGCGCAGTGGATGGGCGACCACCCCAAAGACCTCACCGACGCCCACGTGATCATCGCCCCGCTCGTGAACCCCGACGGGTTCTATCGCCCGGTTCGCACCCGCACCAACGCGCACGGCGTGGATCTCAACCGAAACTTCGGCACCGACGACTGGTCCCACGAGGCCCTGCAGCGCTGGCGCCGTATGTTCGGCGCCAACCCGCGGCGGTTTCCGGGCCGGCAGCCCAACTCGGAGCCCGAGACCCGGTTTCAGCTCAAGCTCCTCGAAGAGATGCAACCCCGCAAGGTGCTGAGCGTGCACTCGCCCCTCAACTTCTTGGACTACGACGGCCCCATGACCATCACGCTCAAGAGGTTTCCGACGGAGTACGTGCACCGGTGCCTGGAGCTGCGCACGCGGCTGCAGGCCAAGCACGAGGGTTTTTTTCCGGGTTCTTTGGGCAACTACGCGGGCCAGGAACGTGGGATCCCCACCTTTACCTTGGAGCTCCCCACCGCGAACGCGGGCAGCGCGCGGACGTACTGGGAGCAGTTCAGCCAGGGCATCCGCACCATGATCCAGTTTGAGGTGCCCGCCTACGTGTTTCGTGAGCCGGGTTCCGGCGACTCGAGTACTCTCAACTGATGTTTCTGTCCGTCGCGATCTTCGTCCTCTACCTCTTTCACGGGGGAACCGTGGGGTTGTCGGATGACGAGGCCTACTACTGGGTGCTCTCACGGCACCCGGCCCTCGGATACGCCTACCATCCTCCCGCCGTCGCGTGGCTGATCGGCCTCTCGCAAAAAATCCTGGGTCCCGTCTTTGGGCAGGCCCACCCGGTGGTCGTGCGGTTTCCGGCCGCGGCGTGCGCGGCGGCGGTCCTCTGGATCGCGGCCGAGTGGCTCCGCTCCGCGGGAGCGCGGCGAGAGTATGCTTGGGCCGCGGGCGCGCTCGTGTTCGCCCTGCCTGGCTTTGGCGCCATGGCGTGGATGACGGTGCCCGACCTTCCACTCCTGCTCGGCTGGATGTTGGCGTTTTGGGGTACGTGGCGCGTGGTCAGCGAGGACCGTCCCGGCGCGTGGGCCGTGGGGTTGGGCGTATGCCTCGCGGGTCTCTCCAAGTACTCGGGCGTGCTCGTGGCTCTCTCGAGCGCCTACTGCCTTTGGGCGTGGGAGCCCTGGAGCAAGGCCGGCGAAAACCGCAGGCGCGCCTTGGGCGCGCTGATCCTGGGAGGGGTGCTCGCGCTCGCACCCGTCCTGGAGTGGAACGCGCGGCACCACTGGGTATCGATTCTCTACCAGATCCACGACCGCCACGCGGGGGCCTCTTGGTCGTTCGTGAGATGGGGGCGGTTTGTCTTGAGCCAGCTCATCGTCGCGGGCCCGGCGGTGCTCGTCTACTTCTGGATCCTGGGCCGGCGGGTCGTGACCCGGAAAGAGCGGGGAGTCTCGCGCTACGCGGTGATCTGGGCCGCGCCTCCGGCGGCGGTGTATCTCCTTCAGCCGTTCTGGGCTGACTTCAAGGCCCACTGGCCTCTCGTGGTTTGGATCCCCGTCGTTCTCGATCTGGCCCACCGGGCGGCGCTGGATCTCGTCACCGTCGGCGAGCGCCGGCTAGTGAGACTGCACCTGGCCTGGGGCCTCACGGTGACCATGCTCGTGATCTTGGCCTGCCGGTTTCCGGTGCTGGCCCCGTGGATTCGCGATCCGCATCAGGATCCCACCAACGATCTCTACGGATGGAGCGAGTCCCTGAAGGGACTATCCCTCGCGGACGTGCCCATCGTGGGGGGGCGCTACCAGACCGCGGCGCAGGTCGCGGCCGCCGTCGCGCAGCTCGGAGGCAACCCGGATCGTGTCACGCTGATCCCCAAGACCTACAGGGACTGGGATGAGTGGCCGCACATCGAGGGGGTCGATGCGCCCCAGCCCGCGTCGGTGATCTGGGAGTGGCCCACGCTCACGACGCCCGTGTTCTTTGTTTCGGATAACCAGCATCCGGGCGGACCCGGGTTCCTGGGCGCCGATTGCCATATCTTGCAGAAGAACGACGTTCGCCGGTGGAGCTACGCCGCCAAGGAGATCGTCGTCTGGTCCTGCCAGCCTATTCAGTCTCTGTAGCGTCGCTGACCCGGCTCACGAAGTCGTTGCGGATCCAGGCCTCGTCATTGGGGCCAGTGTCCGGCAGGACCTTGAACCACTGATCCTTCCAAGCGATCACGGTGTAGGTGATGGTCGGATCGGCCTTGCCGACGACCGGAAAGCGGGTGCCGGGGCCCATGCGCAGCTTGGCGCCGGAGCGGTTGGGGCGCACCACCATGCGCGCGGGTACTCCGTCGGACACGGAATCGTCGCTGGCCTGCTCGTGCGCGGCCGCGGCGGCAGGCGAGGCCTCCGCGCCATTCACGGCCGAGGCGGGCGTCACGGCGCCGGGACCCATCGTGCGATCCGGTGCCATGGAGCCGTGGGTGATGCGGTCGGTGAAGACCGTCGCGTCCTTATCGAGCTTCTTTGGCTTGAGGAGGGTCTTGAGCCCGGCGGGTCTGCGCTCGGGGGCCGAGGCCGCCACTTGCACGCCGTCGGTCTCGGGGCCGAGGCCCGCGCGGGCGTGGTCCCACATCTGCTGACCCTGAAGGTAGAGAAACGCGCCGGCGCCGGTGATGAGCACGGCCGTGATCCCGAGGGCCATGGGGATGATCCCCATGCCGCGGCGGCGGATTCCACCAGCGGGAGTCTCGGGTAAGGGTTCCGGCAGGGAGCGCCCCGCGAACGCCCGCGGGACGGTAGCGGTCGTGACCAGGTTCTTGATCTTGTCTTGGGTGGTCTCAGTCGGCGGCTGAGTGCGCCGGCCGGGGATCACCTGGGGGCGCTCTTTCTCGATGGCGCCGAGCTGCGCCTGGGTCTGCTGAAAGTGTTCGATGGCACCCGCGACCGCACTGCGCGCCGGGGCGCTGATCGTGGGCAGCGAGGCCTTGGGCTGGAGCACCGTCTCGGGCGTGGGGGCCTGGTCGATGCGTATCGTGCTCACGTTGGACTTTCGCACGAGCGAAAAGCCTCCGCAGCGGTAGCAACGGGCAAAGGACCATCCGTTTCCGATGCGGCCGTCGTCCAGGTAGAGCTCAATGGAGCAGTGTGGGCAGTTCCAGCGCATAGTTCCCCCCAACCCTGAGGGTCCGGCGCGGTGCGGAACGGGTCAATGGGCAGCGTCTGCCGGGGGGCTGGGCGTGCCGACTTCGTTCGAGAAATCGTCGACACCCTGGAGCGAGGGAGCCGGCGCGGCGGTTTCGGTCGGAGGCGGCGGTTGGATCGCCTCCGCGGCCGCGTCGGCTGGAGCGCGCACGGCTTCGGCGGAGGGGGGAGTGTCAGCCGGCGGTGTGGTCGTGGCCGCCGCGGCGTCGGTGGGCGGAGTCGCGGCGGGTGTCTCCGCGGTCGCGGGCGCGGTGCCCGGCGGACCCGCGGCCGCGGGTTTGGCGCCGTTCACGTCTTGCTCCATGGACTGAAATTCTTTCTGCCACGCGGGATCGTCTTTGTTGGCCGGAGTCGCGGCCGGCGGAGTGGTCTGAGCCGTCGCGGCGGGCGGCGTGGCTTCGGCGGGAGCCGGGGGTGGCGGGGCGGCGCCCGCGCTCTCGGCGGCCGGCAGAGCCTGATCGAGCGCCTTCTCGACCTCGGTCGCGGGCTTGACGAAGCCCAATCGATCCAGCGTCGGAGTCTGAGTCCCCTTCATCGTCTGCCAGATGGCCTGGGGATCGAGCGATTGCGCCGCGAGAAGGTCACGGGCCCCGTCGGCCGTAAGCGCGAGCGGCCTGAAAAACACCTGGTCGCTCGCGCGCTGGTACCTGAACGCGGCGACCCGGGCGTACCGGGTGTCCTGAAACACGTCACGAAACGCTTTGGCGAACGGCACGACAAAGCCGTACGTCTTGAGCACCTCGGCCTGGCGCTCGTCTGCGTAGGGAATCTTTTTGAGGCTGTCTTCGAGCCGGACAAACTGCCAGTAGAAGCACCAGTGGTAAGCCTCGGGCTGCAGGCCCACCAATTCTTTGGCGGCCTGGGCGAGCTCGTCCCGGCTCTGGGTCAGGGACTGCAGCTTTCTGAAATCGGCGTCGCAGGTGGCGAGCTTTTCTGGCGCGGGAGCCAGCGGCGAGTGAAACAGCGCCTGGAGCTCATGGATGTCGGCGTTACCCGGGTGGGGCACCTTCACGTAAGTAGGCACTTCTGGCAGCTCCGGGAGCGGCGTGACGGCCTGGGGGGTGGAACACGCCGAGACGGCGAGCACCACCGACAGCGTCACCCAGGACGCTGATTTTGCCCGTCTTTTTGCCTTCACTCGGCCCATAGGTGGCCAGTACCCCTCTTCCTTAGACTTATCGGTGGATTAATTGACTAATTTAGTACGTCAAAAGGCCTGCGGTTTCGCGCACCTACGACGGATCGATCATTAAGGTTCCAGGCCCGGTACCGAAAAGCAGGGTGAGGAAGGGTGACTCGTCTTGTGCTTTGCCGCGTCATGTTGAAACCATCACTTTCCAAAACGTTGCTCCTGGCGACGGTGCTGAGCCTTTCGGCCGCCGCCCGGGCAGATCAGGTCAAGAGCAGCCAGGCCGCAGCGAGCGCCGCCGAGGCCCCGCTCCAGCAAGCGCAGGCCCAAGCGGCCGCGGCGCCCGCCCCCGCCGAGGACGAAAAGGTCCGCAACTTCTACCAGGTGCTTCAGGACGTCCTGGGGGACTTTGAGTTCGACCTCAAGAACGGCGAGGTCGAGGGCCTCAAGAACATCTCGGTCCGCAACGTCGGCATGAGCGAGAACGTTCCCCCGTCGTTCAAGAGCCACCTCGAACTCCTGGTGACCGAGAAGATCCTCAACACCACCAAGAGCAAGGTGATTCAGTGCCTGCCTTGTAAGTCGAAGACCGCCCGGCTCAATAACGACTACGTCGTCATCAGCACGCCAGGGAGCAATCCGCAGGAGTTGACCCGCTTGGCCGCGCAGTCCGGCATCAACAACTTCATGGACATCGCGTTCGCGTACCAGCCCACCGGCATGATGCTCTCGCTGACGGTGACGGATTCGGACAGCGGCGCGGTGGTTTGGTCCAAGAGCTACAACTCGGAGACGTCGCGCGCCGCCGCTTTCAGGCGCGGCGTGGATTACTCGCAGGTGGATGAGGCTCGTACGAGCGTGGACTACGTGCCCACGATCCAGTACCGGCCCACCATCTACTGGTTCTTGGAACGAAACGTGGGCAACTACACGAGCGCGATGGCCGTCGGGTTCCGCATGATGGAACGCTACGACAACCGCAAGAAGGAGGTGGGCTTTGAGCTCAACTACCTCCTGGATACGAACGCGCTCGTCGGCAATACGCAGAACGCCAACACGAACCTCTACGCCGGGTTCAATCTCACGCTTCTGTTCATCCACGCGTGGAACCTCATTGGCGAACTCGAGAATTACAACCAGGTCCGGCAGAGCATCTTTGCCGGAATCGGCGGCACGTTCGCGTCGGGCTTTCTGGGAGGCCTGGTACGCGCCGGCTACGAGTGGCGCCTGGGTAAGCACTGGGCGGTAAATACGAACGTCGGTTTTAGGCCCGCGGCCACGCGATTCGTGGGCGGGTCCGGAGTGGGATCGGTTTCGGGGGTGGAAATTGGGTTGGGGATCAGCGCCCTCTTTTGAGGCGCCAAATCGGGGCGGCCGGAATCGGCCGGGAGGAATCGTGGACCTGGCGCTGGCCGGGCTCGTGGTGACTTGCCTCGTGGTGGTTCTCGCGCTGACCTCCGGCTGCTCGTCCATGCAGCAGGCCCTCGGCGGCGGCGGGGGCGGAGACACGGCTGGACGCGCGATCTCGAACCCGTTTCAGGATACGACGTGGGCCGAACGCCAAAGCCAGGAGCGCGTGGTGTTTCGCTCCAAGAAAGGGTCCCGCGCCATCGAGGTTGAGGTCCCGAGTTCCACCCAGGAGTTCGAAGACTTCACCATTCCGATGTCTCCGCAGTTCGCGGCCGAGACCCCGGGCGGACGCTCGCCGGCCTCGGTGGGCGGCGATGCCGGAGCGGACACCGGCTACGAAGACCGCAAGCCCACCGCGACGGACCTCGAGATCGTGGGCGCAATGCCCCAGGGCAATCCTGGCGACGACCACGAACGCCAGCAGATCGAAGAAGGCCTGGGCCTTCGGCCCGTCGAGGACGCGGGTCCCCGCGCCGGAGTCAGCTACCTGGCTTCGATCGACAAGGTGAATCAGCTTTTCAGGGGGGGCCGGTATGAGGCTGGCCTTCTCGAAATCGACGCGCTCCTGCGCTCGTACCCGACCGATCCCCGCCTTTACGAAAAGCGGGGAACGCTGCTCGAGCGGCTCGGATACCACGAACTGGCGATCCGGTCCTGGCAGCAAGCGGTCAAGCTCGATCCCGACAACCTCTCGCTCAAGGCCTACCTTGAGAGAAAGGTGGACCGGGCCAAATGGAGGAAGGTGAGTTCGGAATGAAAACGGAATTGAGAACGGATTTCTCTCTCCGCAAGATCGTCCTGGCCTGCGCGGCACTGGCCATGGCGGCCATCGCGCTTGCGACGATCTCCAGGACGGCGTCAGCGGCGAACTCGGCCGTCGACAAGGCCAAGCAAGTGGCCGAGAACCAGGTCCGCAGCCTGGTCGAACCCCTCCTCGAAAAGTACTGCAACGAGCACTGCAAGATTCTGAACATCGAGCCCGCGGTGGACGCCGTGGTGCCCGATACCATCGCCCCCGGGTTTGACGAGTCCATCCAGTCCAAGAGCCTGGACATCGCCGCGAGCAGCGTCAAGCTCAAGCTCCTGGTCGACGAGCTCGTGGGCCCCGTGTCCCGCGGCAAGGTCCTGGACCTCATCCAGCAGCACCTGGACGCGCTCGCGTATCCCGTCACGATCGACACCAAGGTCCTGCGGTTTCCGCAGCCCGCGTCGAGCAGCCGCAAGGTGGCCGAGCTCCGCGAAAAGGTCACCCAGGACGTTCAACACAACCTGACCGAACTCTTTGCCCGGTACTGCCCGGACCGCTGCCTCTTGAGCGATCTGCAGATCGACCTGGACCCTGTGAACCTCGAAGAAGCCCAGTACGGTTCGACCGGTGAGTTTCTCCAGGACGGCGATACGGCGGTTCACGTGCGCCACATCGGGGCCAAGATCCTGATGGACGCCGGCATGTTCCCGGACGAGCGCGCCTCGATCCTCGAAATGGCCAAGCTCCGCAACGCCATGTACAAGAACGTGGACGTGGACGGCAGCTCCGTCCAGTTTCCGTCGCCTGAGCGGATGGCTGATTTTCGAGCCAAGATGGCATCCGGCCGTGGTCCTGCCTCGGTCGGGGGCAGCTCGGATTCGTCCAGCCTGACCAAGGACGCCCGGGCCCGCTACCTCGACCAGCGGAGCCTTTCGAGCCTCGAACGTAACCAGTCGCAGACCTCGAACACCAACAATTCCAACAACTCAAGCTCAGATAACAGCAACCGCACCGAGAAGTTCGAGCACTTCGAGAAGATCGAGCGGGTGGAGAGCGGCGACGCCGTCCAGGCCGAACTGGGTAAGTTCAAGGTCTACGGCCTCATCTTTGCCTGCGCGATCCTGTCGCTCTTGATCTTCCTGGCCCTCGCAGCCTACCGGCCCGCCGGCCATGGCAGCGATCTGAGTCCCGTTCAGCGCATCTTCCAGAACCTGATCACCGATCCATTGGGCGGCAACGCCCGGGCCGAGGCGGCGGGTGGCGGCGGTGGTGGCGGCGACGACCGCGCCTCGCGCGTCAAGCTGCGGTACGAGATCGAGAACCTCACCGAGGAGCTGTCCAAGGTCTACGCGGAACAGCCCAAGGTGGCCAAGCAGGTGTTCAGCCGGATCTTGACCGAGGAGGGCGTCGAGGCGACGGCCCAGTACATCGAGATCTTTGGCGAGGCGATCGTGGTCGACATGCTCCGCGATCCCAGTCTCCAGCGCGACGTGACGGAGCTCATGGAGTTCTACGCCCGCAACAACATCAGTCTGGCCGAAGAAGAGAAGCTCGATCTCCTCCGTGCGCTCCACAACATCACCGTTGCCTCCAAGCTCTACGTCATGGGCAACCGGTCCACTGCGCTCTTTGACTTCCTGGTGGACATGGACGACATGCAGGTCATGGAGCTCGTGCGCAACGAGTCCCTGACGGTCAAGGCGATCGTCCTCACGCAGTGCGATCCCCAGAAGCGGGACGCCGTCTATCGTAAGCTGGACGACGGCACCCGCATGAGCATCCTGACGGAGCTCTCGCGGATCGACCACCTGCCCAAGGATTACATCAGTAACGTCGCGACCGCGCTGAAGCGCAAGCGGCATGAGAACCCGCGGCTCAATACCGAGGCGCTGCCTGGGACGGACGTGCTGGTCAGCCTCCTCGAGAAGACGGGAATGGACGTTCAGCGCAGCGTGGTGAGCCATCTGGACAACAGCAATCCGGACAGCGCGCACGCGGTCAAGAACAAGCTCATCAGTCTCGAGACTCTCCGTTATCTGCGCGATCAGCACCTGCTTGAGGTGGTGCTGAGTCTGCGGCATGACGAGCTGCTGCAGTTCCTGAAGGGTACCAATGCCGAGATCAGGCAGATGATCTTCAGCAAGTGTCCCCGCGATCTCGTGGCGGAGCTCGAAGAGGAACTCGAGGCAGTCCAGGCTCAGAGCCGCGACGGCTACGCGGGCATCGAGCGTAAGATTCTCAACCGCATCAAGAAGATGGCGACCGACGGCAAGATCAACCTGGTTGAAACCAACGAACGTATGTTCTCGGGGACCGGATTCGAGGGCACCGCGCCGAACGCTTTCCAAGCGGCGCCCCCGCCCCCGGCCGCCGAGGGCGGAACGCTCGCTAAAATCAAGAAGGTGGCAGGATGGTAGACGCGAACAACACCCAGCCGTCCGTAGGCTGGCTCAGGGAAATCAAGCTCTTTGCCCCGATCTCGAACGCCGAGCTTGAGGCGCTCTTGAAACTCGGAAACGTACGCGCTTTCGAGCCCTACTCCAACGTCGTCGTCGAAGGCGAGTTCTCGTGGGGCCTGTTTCTCATCGTCGAGGGCACGGTGGGCGTCTACAAGAAGAACCCCGAGAGCGACGAGGTCTACGACGTCGGCGAACTCGCGGCGGGCAGCTTCTTTGGCGAGATGTCGCTGGTCGACGAGCAGCCCAGGTCCGCCACGGTGCGGGCCAAGACCAAGTGCAAGACCTTCTTCATCTCGAAGGAGGCTTTCAAGCAGTTTCTGAACGAGTCCCCGGATCGAAAAATGCGGTTCTATGAGGCTTGCGTGAAGGATCTGGTGGCGCGGCTGAGGGAGCTGGACGGCAGCTACGTGGTGAGCCAGTACCAGCTCTGGCACTCCGCCGTCGAGAAAATGAGAAAGAAAGCCGGGTAAGGTTAGCGCATGAACATCTCGTCGTTATTTGGTGTCATCCTTGGGGCGTCGATCGTCGTCGCCGCCATCAAGGAGACGGGCATGGATCCCAAGTTCTTCTTGAACTTTCACGGGGTCGTGATCGTTTGCGGCGGGACCATCGTGACGGCGTCGATCATGTTTCCCCTGAGCAAGGTTATCTCCCT
>DATJFU010000048.1:0-5290 GCA_035495495.1 Bdellovibrionota bacterium | reverse complement strand
GATCCCCTGCCACGAGATCTTGGATGCGCACTTCTTTGCCCGCGCCCTGGCGGCGGCCGCGGCGGCACCGGGGCGCGTTGCGGTGATCGAGGACGTGGACCAGATCCTTCATCGGATGGAGCCCGAGGAGTTCTTTGGGCTCTTGGACTTTACTTTGGAGCGTAACGAGGGCTTTGTCTGGTTTTGCACGACCCGGCATCCATCCAAGCTCCCCAAGAGCCACCTGATCCGGCCGGGGCGAATGGAGCGCATGATCCGGGTCGAACCCCCGGACGCGAGTCTCCGCCGCGCTCTTTGGATCGAGCTCCTCGTGCCCCATTTCTCTTCGATCGAGCGGAGCCAAGAAGAGGGCGCGGCCCCCGCTGAACTCGACGAGGCCACGCTCGCGGATCTCGTGACCAAGAGCGAAGGACTGGTTCAAGCCCACTTCGAGGAACTGCGCCGCGTTTCGGCGCGCCTCCGCATGGAGGGGCGCCAGATGGAATTCATGACCGAGGCGGAGTCCTTCATCAGCGACCAGGTGCTCACGCCCGACCGGAGCGGGGGCGCCTCGGACAGCTCCGCCGAGCTGCAGACGCGCCTTGATCAGGCCGACGCGCGGACGCTTCTTGCCGCCATGGACATGGCCGACGTCCTCAAACGCGTGATGAAAAAGGTCATCGCGGACGCCTTTGAGGACGCGCAGATGCGGTTTGCCTCGGGCGAGACTCCGACGGCCCAGTAATCGCTATTCGGCGAAGAACTTACGCCGCATGGTCCAGTCCATGAGCCGCAGCCGGAGCCACTCGGGCAGGAGCCGGCGGATGAATACGGCGAGTTTGGCGTCACCCCCGAGCACCGTACGGAATGGCAACCGTCGCCGCTCGGAGAGCCGAACCATCACCCGCGCCACGTCGGTGGGATCGCGCCCCGGGGAGAAGTTCTTCTTTGCGACGCTCTTTCTGAAGAGATCCAGGCGGTGCGCGTACACGCCCGTGGGGTCCGCCGAGGGGAGCCCTTCTCGGCTCACCTTGGGCGAGAACTCGGTGCGGTAACCTCCGGGTTCGACGAGGCCCACCTGAACCCCCAGGGGTCTCAGGTCGTACCAGAGAGACTCGCTGTATCCTTCGAGGGCGAACTTGCTGGCCGCGTAGGCTCCGTAGAACGGCAGCCCCACACGTCCCACGATGCTGCTGACGTTGATGATCCGCCCGCCCGCCTCACGCACGGCGGGGAGCAGGGCCTGGGTGAGTAGCGCGGTCCCAAAGAAGTTGACCTCCATCTGCTTGCGCAGGAGGGCCTCATCCAAGATCTCGACGGGACCCATCTGCCCGTAACCCGCGTTGTTGATGAGCACGTCCAGGCGTCCCTGAAACTTCTGGGCGACCTCCGAGACCGCGGCCCTGAAGGTCCCCGGCTGTTCGAGGTGCAGGTCGACGGCGTGCAGGCGGCCCGTCTGCAGGTGGGCTGCCAGAAACTCCTTTTCGAGTCGGGCCTGGCCCCCGCGGAGGGCGGCGATCACCCGGTGGCCGCGGTGCAGAAGCATCTCGGCGGCAATCCGACCAAATCCCGCGGATGCGCCCGTGATGAGAACCGTCTTGGACTTCATGGACCCCGATTTTAGAGAGATCCGGGTTAGAATGAAAGGAGTGAGAAGGCGTTATGCCAGCCCCATGATCCGTTTGTTTTCCGCCCTGCATCTAGGGTTTCCGCTCATCTATGTCCTCAGCACCGCGGTGGTCTTTGACATTCCACCGTCCAAGGTGGCGGCGTTCGTGCTGACGCCCCTCTTTCTTCTGGTCACCGCCGCCGCCCTGGTTGCGGGCTTCGCCCTCCGCGAGATGCGGCGCTGGGCGTGGCATGCGACCCTCGTGTCGTGCGGGCTCATCATCTACTGCAACACGATTCTGATTCTCAATTATTCGGCCAGCCACCAGCAAGCCATCGCCTTTCTGGTCTCAAACGCCGTGGCCCTCGGGATCGCCTATCAGGTCACGCGCGAGTTGCGCGTACCGTACCTCCTGCCCCGGATCCGCTGGTGGGAGACCAACCCGGCCTTCAGGCTCGATGCGCCCGTCATGCTGACGTCCAAGGATCAGGGTGGCGGCGTGCGGGCGTGGGAGGGGCGGATCATGGACTTCTCGGGGCGCGGCTGTTTTATCAAGATGCGCGACCTTCCACCCGAGGACGTCTCGGTGGAGGTCAGGTTCACGCTCCTGGGCAAGGACTATCGCGTGAGTGGAACGGTGGTCTGGACCACCGAGACGGGCGTGACCCACCCGCGCGGCGCCGGGGTCAAGTTCGACCGGGCCGACCGCCAGCTGCGCAGGGATCTCAGGCAGCTTTCCGGAAAACTGAGGGAGCTAGCGAACCTCGGTGGAGAATCCCAGAACCTTTGATTCGCAGACCTTGTTGCTCTTGTGGCACAGGGTAAACGCGCCCTCGCCCTGGATCCGGTAGGGGCCCCCCGGCTTTTGGATCTGATAGGGGACCTCGACCTGATTGGTCGTCGGCCATTCTTCGTTGGTGTAGAGGTCCTTGCTGAGCGAGACCTCCTCGTCGGCGTAGATCTCGACCACGGCCGCCTTACGGCTGATCTCGAGGTCGGGATCGAGCACCTTGAGTTCGAGCACGAGGGTATTGGCCTTGGCCCCATGGCGCCGCAGGGTCATCTGGGCCGGCTGCTTGGGCAGGCCCTGGGGGGCGATGTTGGGGTTGAGGGTACCCTTGGTCGACCGGTCGAGCTTGATCGAGGCCCGATCAAAGGGCTTGGGCTTGTAGGGGATCACCTTAGCCGGTAGCCCCGCCCCGGGGATCCCCAGCGAGCGCCGGGCCCGGGTCCTGGTCTCCTGATCCTGCTGGACCTGGTCCTCGAGAGTCGCCGCCGGGTTCTTGGCGGGCTGCTGCGCCTGCGCCCATGGCGCAAGTGGACCGGCCAGGAGAAAAGCGATAAAAATCATCAAGCGCATGTGTCCATTACAGCATTCGGCACGGCCCACGTCAAAACCCCTCCCCGTGGACGCGGGTTGGATGGAACTCGCCCTGGCCGAGGCCTTTGCCTGCGCCGGCGAGGGTGAGGTGCCGGTGGGCGCCGTCGTCGTGCGCGGAAACGAGGTCCTGGCCGCCGCGGGCAACCGCCGTGAGCGGGATCACGACCCCGCGGCCCACGCCGAGGTGGTGGCCCTCCGCGAGGCCGCCAAAAAAACCGGCTCGTGGCGTCTCACGGGTTGCACCCTGGTCGTGACCCTGGAGCCCTGCCCCATGTGCCTCGGCGCCGCCCAGCATGCGCGCGTGGACGGCGTGATTTACGGAGCGGCGGATCCCAAGGGCGGCGCCCTCAGTCTCGGACACGCGTTTCATGAGGACACCCGGCTCAACCATCGGTTTCCGGCGGTGCTCGTCCGCGATGTCCGGTGCGAAAAGGTGCTCAAGGATTTCTTCAAAGGCAGGCGATGACGGACCTCGACCATTGGAGACAGCTCCGCAACTACTACCGCTTCATGCGCGGCGAGGAGGCCCTCGAGCAGGCGGCCGAGGGTCCGAACGCGGACGACACCGGGGTCCCCCGTCCCGACGCCTCATGGCTCGCGGCCCCGCCCGTGGTCGAACCCGACGCCGTCACGCTCTGGACCGCCCTAGGGCTCAAACGCTACGTGGAATCGGGGCTCCTTGCCTGGCACATCAGCCGCGTCGGCGGCCAGATCGACTCCTGGGTCGTGTTTTCGGCGATCAAGGTCTACGGCCAGAATGAGCACCAGGTCTTTTGCCCGCCCGACCAGATTCGCGTGATCCGCCGCCTGCCGGTGCCCGACCTGCTTCGTTCTCTCGGCTTGAGTGGAATGGCGTAGCGGCTACTTCTTGGGCACGTGGGACATGGCCCGTTCGGTCATGGCCGTGATCGTGAGCGAAGGGTTGACGCCCAGGTTGGCGGGGATCACCGAACCGTCGCAGACGTAGAGCCCCGGATACCCAAAGACCTGATGATGCTCGTCGACCACGCCGTCGCGCTCGGTGGCGGCGACCGGGCAGCCACCCAGGATGTGGGCGGTCGTGGGGATGTCAAAGAGCACTTCGTTGATGGCGCTCTGGGGAATTCCACCCACCTTGCGCGAGAACTTGCGGGCGACCTCGTTGCCCACGGGGATGTACGAGGGCACGTTGGGGGCGCCGCTGCCGTCGTCCGACGCCGTGTCGAGGCCGCGCCTGAAGGGCGAGAGCGCGTTTCGCCTGAAGACAAAGCGCATCTTGTTGTCGAGGGTCTGCATCACGAGCAGGATCACGGTCTTCTGCGCCCAGCCCCAGTTGAACATGAGCCGGAGCGTGTCGATGGGGCTCGTGACCATGTTCCAAAGCAGCATGAACGGCCGGACCAGCGGGTTGCCTCCGTCGGTCATGGGCACGGCCATGAACTTCATGAGGCTCGAGCCCCGGGGGTATCGCACGGGCTCGATGCTCGTGTGCGAGTCGGCGTGAAAGATCGAGGTGATCGCGACGCCCTCAGAGTAATCGCGGTTGTCGGGAGGTGAGGGCTCGGTGACGCCGATCAGCGCCTCGCTGTTGGTGCGGATCTCGTAGCCCAGCCGTTCCGAGATTTTGGGAAGGGAGCCCGTGACGTTCTTGCACCTGAAGAGCAGCTTGAGCGTGCCGAGCACGCCGGCCGACACCACCACGGAGCGCGCGCGGATCGTGCGCTTGCTCTTGAAGAACCAGTCGGTCGTCTTGATGGCGTCGATCTCGTAGCCCGTGCCGTCGCCCCCAGCCCCAGAAGGCAGGGGCCGGATGTCCCGCACGGTGGTCTCGGGCACGATCACGGTCCCCTTCTTCTCGGCGAACCAGAGGTAGTTCTTGGGCAGGGTGTTCTTTGCGCCGTAGCGGCAACCCACCATGCAGCCGCCGCACAGAAGGCAGCCGGTGCGATCGGGGCCTTCTCCGCCAAAGAAGGGATCGGGCACGGTCTTGCCCGACTGGCCAAAGTACACGCCCACGTCCGTGGGCTTGAACGACGAGCCGTGGCCCATCTCCTCGGCGCACTCCTTGAGGATCTTATCCGGAAACGTCATGACCGGATTGGGCGTCACGCCGAGCATGCGCTTGGCGGTAGCGTAGTGGGGCGCGAGTTCCTTGCGCCAGTCCTTGAGGCCCGCCCAGGTCCCGGTCTTGTAAAACTGGTCGCCGGGCTCCATGAGCGTGTTGGCGTACACGAGGCTCCCGCCCCCGACGCCCGCGCCGCTCAGGATCATGACGTTTCTGAACAGGGACATGCGCTGGATGCCGAAGCACCGGAGGAGGGGTGCCCAAAGAAACTTGCGGA
>DATJFU010000047.1:0-4049 GCA_035495495.1 Bdellovibrionota bacterium | reverse complement strand
ATCCTGGACGGCAACGAGGCGCAAGTGCGCAGGACGGCGGGCGCCCTCCTGGTCGAAGTCTACTCGGGGTGGATTCTCCGGGGCCCGAGGCTTCCGCGCCGCATCTCGCGTGCCCTCGCGGCGTCCAAGCTCCTGCTGGTCCTTGCCCTCGTCCTCACCGCTGGACCGGCGCGCGCGGCGCAGACGGCCGAGGTCGTGGTCGAGGGAGCGCAGGTTCACCAAGCACCCAGCGGTGACTCTCCTGTTTTGCAGACCTTAGGCCAGGGCTCCATGGTCCGGGTAAGCTCCGACGCGCGCGACGGCTGGTACAAGATCCACGTCGCGGGGGCCGGAGGCGGAACCATGGGGTGGATCAAGAACTCCGACGTGACCCCCAAAAGCGTCAGTCGCGACCTGCAGGCCTCCGGGATCCAGGGCTCGAGCATCGAATCCAGGAGCGGCGACGTTCGCCACTTCACCGTGGCCGGTTACGGCGGCGCGGTCCTCTCCCTGAACGCCAACAGTCTTCAGACCGCCGCGGGCATCACCAACAAGAGCGCGATGCCTCTTTCGTTCGGCGCGGAGGCCGGCTACCGGCCCACCCCGGACTGGGCCATCACGGCCTCATTCAGACAGCGCTCGTATAGCGAAACCCTGAGCTCGGGCAACTCAGCGTCCCTGAGTTACAGCCAAATCAGCCTGATGGCCGATTACTGCTTCTTCTTTGAAGGCGAGATCCGCGTCGGCCTCGGCGTGGGGGGTGGAATGGGCCTCTCCGCCAGCGGCACGGTCAAGGCGGGGAGTACGAGCACGACGGCGGCCACGACCGGCATCGGCCCGCCCTTTGCCGACGGGCGCCTCTTTTTCAGGTGGTACCCCGTCGACGGCTTCGCCTTCGTGGTGCAGGGCGGTTACCAGTATTTTTTTCAAGACGCGGTGCTCGCGTCCACGGGCTCGTCTTTCTCGCAGGGCCTGTCCGCCCCCTACGTCGAGGGCGGCCTCGCGGTTGAATTCTAGCTCCCGGCGGCGTTAAGCTCCGGCCATGCGAATCCATTCTCACCTCGCCCTCTTCTTTTCGCTCTTCTCTTTGCCTATTTGGGCTTCCTCCGCGTCGGCCTCCGAGGGCCGCGCTCCCATCGTCTTTGCCCACGGTGTGGGCGTGCCCGCCGCGGTCTACGAGCACTTTGTGCCCCTCCAGAAGGTGTTTCGGGAGTTCGGTTACGACGTTTACGTCGCCCGCACTCCCGCCGGCGGTTCGCTCGAAGAGCGCGCCCAGATCCTTGCCCGAGAGGTGGCGCGGCTGGTTCCGGACGGCCCTTTTCACCTCGTGGGCCACAGCATGGGCGGCCTGGACGCGCGCCTGGCGATCGAGAAATACGGTCTGGGCGAGCGCTGCCTGAGCCTGACGACACTGGCGACCCCTCACCACGGAAGTCCGCTTGCGGACTGGATCGTCAAGGCGTGGAATGCGGGCGGACTGGGCTCGGTGCCCGGGCTCCAGGATGCGTTACAGATCCTCGGGGGCGACATCGGAGCGGCCCAGAGCCTCACGACGGGGTACGTGGACGGTGTCTTCAACGTCGAGGTCCCCGACGACGCCCGGGTCAAATACTTCAGCCTGGGTTTCTACATCCCGTCGCCGGCGATCTTGTACGCCTCGGCGGCGCCCATCTGGGTCATGCATGACCTGCTCGGGCGGGCGGGTTACGACCAGAACGACGGGCCGGTTCCGACCGACTCCTCTAAATGGGGCACCTATCTCGGGACCCTGCCGGGCGACCACTACTCCGAGACGTCGCCGATCCCTTTTGGCGGTCACCGGATCGACCGGGAGGTTTTTGGGAGAGTGCTCCTGAACCTCGACCGGCAATTTGCTCACTAAACGACCTTAGAACCCCTTCTCCCCCCTTAAAAGCAAAACAGCCCTGAACGATGCCGTTCAGGGCTGCTTCAAGTCTTAAAAAGACCCGAAAAAGAAGTTACTTCTTCTTTTTCTTGGTGGTCTTTTTCTTGGCAGCTTTCTTTTTCTTCTTGGCCATGATCGTTCTCCTCCGTTTGAGAGAGTACTGACTCAGATCGTGAGTAAAAAACCCTCGGCCTTCATCAGTACATTACAAGATTGATGTTACGCGCGTTCGCGTGGAGGTCAACCAAGAAAACAAAGTTTTCTGTTTTTTTCTTGACCCGTTCGCCGAGCGACGATCAAGGGCAAGCGATGGTCGCGCCGGAGTTCGATTCGCAGTGATCGATCTCAAAACGCGTGATGTACACCTGGTAGCAGAGACCGATGACGTTTTGGTCGATCGGAGCGTTGAAGCCAAACTTGAAGTAGCCCTCTTGGGTGAAGACCTTGCTGGTCGAGTTGCCGATGATGAAGGGGGCGTTGCCGCCCACTGAGCCCACGAGCGCGGCCCGCATGCCTTCGTTGGTGGCACCGTAGCCGCTGAGAGGAATCGAGTCGCAATCAGGCGCCGAGGTCCACGAGAAATTGATGAGGCCGCCGAGGTACGAGCTCGTGCTGGTGCTCAGCGTTCCCCAGCCGCCCGAGCCTTGAAAGATCAGCTTGTCGCCGGGCCGGACGTAAAACTGGCTGTAATATCCAGCGGGAGCCGCCGACGGGCCGGCGGGCTGGCTAGGCGTGAGGTACGGAAAGTAACCAAAATCCGCGATCGTAAAGTTCTTGCGGATCGTGCAGATGGCGTTTTGGCCCGAGAGGGTCACCATCCCTCCGCGCTGGGCGCAGTAGGTATTGAAATCCCCGACGACACCGCCCGTGCCCGTTCCGAGCGGCAGGCCGATACTGTTCTTGAAGGGATCGCCCGACGAGCCGCAGGCCCCGAGGACCGCGCTGAGGCTGAGCAGGGAGGCCGCGGCCATCACCCGTTTCCAGATTCGCTTTTCAGAGGACTTCTTTTTCAGCATACGTGCATCTCCACGAAAACTACTTCCGCGGTAATCAGCATTTCAATGGGCGTGCCACGGCTGACACACGGGACCCCAATGGCTAAAGCCATGAAATGCCCAAGGTTTATGGAGGTGCGTCCGCGAAAGCCAGCGCCCGCGGGAACTCAGAACCGTCTAAGAACTTTACGGACGTTAGCGCCCCAGCGTGCGGAGGGCAGCCTCGGCGACCTTTTCTGGGGTAAACCCAAAGTGCTTCATGAGCTCCCCGGCCGGCGCCGAGGCCCCAAAGCGGTCCAGACCGACGGCGATTCCGCCGTCGCCGACCCACCGGCTCCAGCCAAAGGTGGCTCCGGCCTCGATCGACACGCGGGCTTTCACGGCGGGCGGCAGGACGGAGTCGCGGTAGGTCGCGTCCTGGGTCGAGAAGATCTCCCAGCAGGGCATCGAAACCACGCGGGCCGCGACGCCCTTCTTGGCCAGCTCGGCGCGGGCGGCGAGGGCCAAGGTGACCTCCGAACCCGTGGCGAGGAGGAGCACCTGGGGCTTGCCACCCTCGGCCTCGGCGTAGATGTAGGCCCCACGCGACACCTGCGCCCATCCACCGGCGGGCGCGGGCAGGGTGGGTACCGATTGCCGCGTCAGAACGAGCGCGCTGGGGCCGTGGGTGTGCTCCAAGGCGAGCTTCCAGCACTCGCGGGTCTCGTTGGCGTCCGCGGGCCGGAGCACGCGCAGGCCAGGCATCGCCCGGAGAGACGCCAGGTGCTCGACCGGCTGGTGCGTGGGTCCGTCTTCTCCCAGGGCCACCGAGTCGTGGGTCCAAACGTAAACAGCCGGCAGGTGGTTCATGGCCGCCAGCCGAACCGCGGGCCTCATGTAGTCGCTGAAAACAAAGAAGGTCGAGACAAAGGGCCGCACGCCGCCGTGGTAGGCCATGCCGTTGGCGATGGATCCCATGGCGTGTTCTCGGACGCCGTAGTGGATGTTTCTTCCGGCGCCGGAGCCGGAGAACGACCCGCCCTCGGTGATCAAGGTGTTGGTCGAACACGAGAGGTCCGCGTCGCCGCCGATGATCCAGGGGGCCGCCTTGGCCACGGCCTGGATGACCTTGCCCGAAGCCTGGCGCGTGGCGAGCTTCTCGCCGTCCTTGAAGGAGGGGAGGCTGGATT
>DATJFU010000046.1:0-3842 GCA_035495495.1 Bdellovibrionota bacterium | reverse complement strand
GGCGACGACTTTCGCAAATGGCTGAGCGGTCCCGAACAAAAGGCCGCGGCCGAAGAGGTGCGGGCTTTTCAGGAAGAACTCGACAAGGACGCGCCCTCGCTTTTGCCCAAGCCGCAGAGCAACCCCGAGCTCTGGGCCAAGTTCGAAAAGGTCCGGGATTTTTACCTCCACACGGCTCCCAAGAAACCCACACCCCTCCCACCGGCGCCCAAGCCCGTGGCCACGGCGCCGTTCGACGTCCGCCCCATCCTTCCGGACGCCGCCGCGCCCGGCGGCTCGTTTACGACTTTGGTCGGCGAGGGTCCCCAACCCGGGACCGTTTGGGTGGGTGGAATGTCGTTTGGGGGTGGCCCGCCCCGGAGCCACCTCGAACGGTGGCGGTTCAAGCTCGCGGGCGCCGACCTCACCTGTTCCCTCGAGGCGTCCATACCGACGGCGTCTCCCGCCGTATCGGCTGTCCCCGCGGGCGGCGGCGATTTTTGGGTCACCCTGATCGGTGACCTCAAGCCAGAGCAAAGCGAGAAGGCCGAGATCCAGAGACTGAAGTGGGACAGCAAGGGTCCCCCGGCAAAGGTCGTGGGCGGTCTTCTGCGCTCAGCCGGCGCCCAGTCGGCGGATCTCGACGGTGACGGCAACCTGGATCTGGTGTTTCACGGCTTTGGCTATCACCTCGGACACCTCTCCATTCTTTGGGGTCCGGTGACGTCGTCCTCCAAAGAAGAGGTAATTGACGAAGGTCCCGGTCCGATGTTCTCCCGCTTTGTCGACCTCGATGGGGACGGCAAGATGGACTTTGTCACGATCATGTCCCAGCACCGCGAGGAGCTGGTCTGGTTTCACAACCTCGGCAATCGCAAGTTTGAACGCAAACTCCTGCTCAAGTTCCCACCCACGCGCGGCCTGACTGACCTGCAATTCGCGGACTTCGATGGCGATGGCGTCGTCGACCTGGCCGTTTCAAACGGCGACAACTCCGACCTCGCGAACCCGCCGCCCAGGCCCGATCACGGCGTGCGAATCTACCGCGCGGAAGGGGGATGGAAGAAGGCCGAGGTGGACCTCAAAGAGGCCTACTACTATCCGATGCAGGGAGCGTCCCAGATCGCCGCGTCTGACTTTGACGGCGACGGCGACACCGATCTCGCCGTCGTGGCGCGATTTCATGGCGATTCAAAAACCGATCCGCATTTTGCGTTGCTCGAAAACGACGGCAGGGGCCGCTTCAAGATCAGAAATCTTGCGGAGATGGAGAAGTATTCTCCCATCGAACTTACCGCCGCGGACCTCACGGGGCGCGGGCGCAAGGCCGATCTGCTCGTTGGACTGCGCGCATATCCCAAGGACGGGCCCAAGGCGCCCCGATGGCTCGCGTTGACTTACAAGGGCGCGATCAAGAACTGATCGGCTTACCTGATCAGCGCCCGGTGGGCGAAGTAAGCGCCCGCCAGAAGAACGAGCCCCGAGGCGTACATTCCCCAGAACGGCCACTTGAGCTGCTTGGCCGCGAGAAAGGGGATGAAGAAGACGAGCGTCAAGGGCAGGGCCGTGAAGATCCCCCGCGCAAAGGCCACGGTCTTGTCCGTATCCTCGTACCGGGCCTGGGCAAACGGCAGCGCCAGCAATGTCGATAGGGGCAAAGAGAGCAGAAACCCCGCCAACCCCGGACTCCGCCCGGCCAACCACGAAGTGAACGAAATCAGCAACGCCGAAAGGACGACGACCGCGACGTTCCAGATCACGGGCTTCGCTTACTTCTTACGGGCTTTGGCCTTGGCCTTGAGCACCGAGCGGGGATGGCGGATGGCCGCTTGGGCCGCGGCCAAACGCGCGATCGGCACCCGGTAGGGCGAGCAGCTCACGTAGTCGAGGCCCGCCGAGTGGCAGAACTCGACCGACGACGGATCGCCGCCGTGCTCACCGCAGATCCCCACCTTGAGACCCGGACGCGTCTCGCGCCCGCGCTCGATCGCGACCTCGATCAGCTGGCCGACGCCGCTCTGATCCAGGCTCGCGAACGGATCTTTTTCGTAAATCCCGTTCTCGAGGTAGTCCTTGAGGAACATGCCCGAGTCGTCACGGGACAGACCGAACGTGGTCTGGGTCAGATCGTTGGTCCCGAAGCTGAAGAACTCGCCGTAGCGCGCGATCTCGTTGGCCGTGATCGCCGCCCGGGGCAGCTCGATCATCGTACCGATCGTGTACTTCATCGCGATCTTCTTGCCGGTCTTCTTGCTGAACTCGGCGATGACACGATCGGCCTCTTCGCGGCAGTAGTCACCGACGAACTTGAGTTCCTTCCAGTGGCCCACGAGGGGGATCATGATCTCGGGCTCGATCTTGTAGCCCTCCTGGAGCAGCTCGCACGCGGCCTCCATGATGGCCTGAACCTGCGCCTTGTAGATCTCCGGAAAGCTGATGCCCAAGCGGCAGCCGCGATGGCCCAGCATGGGGTTGAATTCGTGCAGGCTCTCCGCGCGGCGCTTGAGGCGTTCAAAGCTCACGCCGATCTTGGCCGAGAGATCCCTGAGCTCCTCGTCCTTGTGCGGGATGAACTCGTGCAGCGGCGGATCCAGCAGGCGGATCGTGACCGGCAGGCCCTTCATCTCCTCAAAGAGGCCGCGGAAGTCGGACTTCTGCATCGGGATGATCTTGGCGAGCGCGGTCTTTCGGCCCTGCTCGTTGTCGGCCAGGATCATCTCGCGGACCGCGTCGATGCGGTCGGCCTCAAAGAACATGTGCTCGGTACGGCAAAGGCCGATGCCCTCGGCATTGAACTCCCGCGCGACTTTGGCGTCGTTGGGGATGTCGGCGTTGGCGCGGACCTTGAGCTGGCGCACTTCATCCACCCAGCCCATCAGGGTTTTGAAGTCCTGGTTGAGCGTGGGCCGCACGGTGGGCACCTGTCCCAGGATCACTTCGCCGGTCGACCCATCGAGGGTGATCCAGTCGCCCTCTTTGATCGTGTGGTTGCCCACGGCGAACTCGTGGCGTTCGTAGTTGATCTTGGCCTGGCCACAGCCGGACACGCAGCACTTACCCATGCCGCGGGCCACGACGGCGGCGTGGGAGGTCATCCCGCCACGGGCCGTGAGAATGCCCTCGGACACGGACATCCCGTGGATGTCCTCGGGAGAGGTCTCGATCCGGACGAGCAGAACCTTGCGGCCCATGTCCTTGACCCACTTCTCGGCGGTGTCGGGATCAAAAACCACCTGGCCACTCGCGGCGCCCGGCGAAGCGGGTAGGCCCTTGGCGATGACCTGCTTCTTGGCCTTGGGGTCGAGCGTGGGGTGCAGAAGCTGGTCGAGCTGCTCGGGCGCGATGCGGAGCACAGCCTCGGGCTTCTTGATGAGCTTTTCGCCGACCATGTCGACGGCGATCCGCAGGGCGGCGGCGGCGGTACGCTTGCCGTTGCGGGTCTGGAGCATGAACAGCCGTCCGCGCTCGATGGTGAACTCGATGTCCTGCATGTCGCGGTAGTGCTTCTCGAGCCGGGCGGCGATGCCGGTGAGCTGCTTGTAGAGCGCGGGCATCACCTCCTCGAGCGCGGGGAGCCGATCGCTTTCAGAGATGCCCTGCTGGCGCGCGTCCTCGATCGCCGCCTTTTGGCTCAGCGGCTGCGGGGTACGGATGCCTGCCACGACGTCCTCGCCCTGCGCGTTCACGAGGAAGTCCCCGTAGAAGGCCCGCTCGCCGGTCGCGGGATCGCGCGAGAAGCCGACGCCGGTCGCGCAGTCGTCACCGAGGTTGCCGAACACCATCGCCTGGACGGTGACCGCGGTCCCCCACTTCGCCGGGATGGCGTACATCTCGCGGTAGGTGACCGCGCGTGGGTTCTGCCA
>DATJFU010000045.1:0-4703 GCA_035495495.1 Bdellovibrionota bacterium | reverse complement strand
CTTCGCCGGGGTCGAAGCCGGCTGGCGCGAGCTCGTGACCAAGAAGCTCACCGCCACGAGCGAAGGCAACGGCAGCGATCTCTTTGAAAACACGTCGCACCAGAAGGTGCCCTTTGACATCGACCTGAGCGGCCTCTTCGTGGGGGTCGGGTTGTCGTTCGAGTTCTAGTCCCTACCGTTGAAAGCGGTACCCAGCGCCACGCACGGTCTGAAAATGCCGGGGCTGCTCGGGATCCGATTCAAAACGCTTGCGGAGCCGCCCCATGAAATGATCCACCGTTCGCGTCTTGGGGATCAGGGTAAAGCCCCAAACCCGCCGAAGAAGATCGTCGCGGCCCAGGATCTTGCCCTCGGCCTCGATGAGACAGCGGGCGAGTTTGAACTCGAGGGGCTTGAGTGCCACCCAACCCAAGGGACCCATGATGCGGAGACGGGAGTCATCCATCGCCCACGGCCCTTCTGAAGAAGCCTGGCCCGAACGGAACGGCACCCGGCGGGCAAGCGCCCGGACGCGGGCCGCGAGCTCGTCCCAGGAAAAGGGCTTGGGCAGGTAATCATCCGCGCCGGCGTCGAGACCGTCGACGCGGTCGGTGGCCGCCCCGCGCGCGGTCAACATCAGCACCGCTCCGGCGAACCCGCGCTCTCTGAGCTCGCGGCAGAGCGTGAGGCCGTCGCCGTCGGGGAGCGTGCGGTCGAGCACCAGCAGATCAGGCTCGCCTTTCTCAAAGGACGCGCGCGCTTCGGCGAGGGTGCGTGACAAGCGCGTGACGATCCCGAGCTCCTGGACGGCGACCTGCAGGGCTTGGCCCAGGGCTTTCTCGTCCTCGACGAGCAGCGCGCGCTGAAACGGCGACTCAGGCATGGCCCACGGTCCCCGGTGGTTCCGCGTTCAGCATCGGCTGTTGCTCGTAGTAGGGACCCTCGAGAATGAAGCGTGCTCCGCGGCCGGGGCCGTCGCTCTCGGCGATGAGGCGCAGACCCTGCGCGCGGCTCGCCTCGCGAGCGAGA
This sequence comes from Bdellovibrionota bacterium, assembly GCA_035495495.1. Taxonomy (GTDB): domain Bacteria; phylum Bdellovibrionota; class UBA1018; order UBA1018; family JADZFF01; genus JADZFF01. The sequence goes on along the minus strand of DATJFU010000045.1, from coordinate 3,695 downwards.
AAGAGACCTAAGCCCGTGCCCGGGATCGCGTACGGCGCCGGATTGGGCTCGCGATGAAAACGCCGAAACAGGCGGCGCGCGTGCTTGGGCTCAAAGCCCCAGCCCCGATCCTCAAAGACCAGGCGCCAGCGGGGCGGCCCGCCCCGGGGTGGAAGTTCTTGCGCGCGCAGGACCAGCTGGGGCGATCCCTGCGCGTACTTGCGGGCGTTGTCGACCAGGTTGTCGGTGACGAGGCGGAGCATGCCGAGATCGAGGCGCACCCGTGCGGAGGGCTCAAAACGTCCTTCACGCGTGAGCTTGGCGCCCTCGCCGAGGCGTGCCTGCCACTCCGGGACCGAGCGCTCGATCCAAGCCTCGAGGTTCACGGGCTCGAGCGCCGGGCGGCGGAGCGAGGTCTGCCAATGTGAGGCGTCCAGCAACGTCTCGACCTCGCCCCTCAGGCGTTTCAGATCGGCGTCAAAAGCCTCCCACAGCCCGGCCCGCTTGGCCTCGGGCAGTGAGGCCCTTCTCAGCAACGACCCCGTGAGCTCGAGGGTCGCGATGGGCGTCTTGAGCTCATGACTCACCTTGGCCAAGAAGTCGGTCTGCATCTGCGTGAGGTTCATTTCGCGCAGCAGCCGAACAAAGAAGAGGATCGTCACCACCAGCGCCGCCGCGAATCCCAGGGTCCCCAGGATCAGGTTCACCCACGGAATCGACGTCAATTCTCGGGGTGGGGACGGAATTTTCATGCTCTGTGCCAGCTCCACCATGCGGTGCGCATGGATGACCATCACCACGTTCCAACTGGTGGCCAAAGTGCCGATCACCGCGGAAGCGAAGACGAAGAGCGTGATCCAGAGCCAAAGGCGCTTCTTCATGCCCCCCGTGTACCCCATGGGCGGGGTTGACGAAAGCAGCGCATTTTCGGAATGATGCTTTCAGAATGGCTGATGCCGTAAAAGGTTTTGTGCTGAAGCAGGTGGCGGGCCAGGGGGCATCGGATCCCTTGCCGTCTTACATGGCCGACTCGGGGGCATGGGTGAGGGCCCTCGAATACGCGGGTTCCCTCAACGCCATTTACCCTCTCGTTTATGCCGTGCAACAGGCTCCGTGGAAGGACGCCCTCCCGCACCCCGTCCGCCTGGCCCTGGCCGAGGAGCTGAGAAGACAGCAGACCCTCACGGGCGCGATCCGGCTCGAGGCCCGTCGCGTGGCCTCCGTCCTCGCCCGCGCGAACGTGCCCGCGCTGCTGGTGGGGGACCTGGACCTGGCCCTGCGCTTTTATCCGGACGCGGGCCTCAGGCCCGTCGAGGCGGTCGAGATCCTGGTCACGCCAGAGACCCACTTTGAGGCCTTGCGCGCGCTGGGCATCGAAGGGTACCGGGCCGCCTCCGCGGCGATGGCCGAGAGGCCGGGGGGCCTGCGCCGGGATCATTCCACTCCCATCGTGTACCTCACGCTGGGTTTGGGGCCCGCGGGCGCGATCCAGGCCGGCGAGGGGCCCGAGCTCTGGGAGCGCAGCTCGCCCGGCGCCTACGCCGGGATGGCGCATGAGCTGCGGGCCATGGCGCCCGAAGACGTCTTTGTCCACGTCATCCGTCACGCCGTCCGCGAACGGGCCATGGATTCGCCCGTCTGGATCAACGACGCGCACTTCGTGGCCGAAAACGGCGCGGGCCTGGACTGGGATCGCGTCTCCGCGCGCATCTCGGCCGCGGGCCTGCAAGCCGCCGCCTGGATGCTTCTCGGCGTCGCCGAGCGCGACCGGGGCACGGCGATCCCGGATTCGTTCCGCGCGCGTCTCAGAAGTGAGCTCGGCGTGTACCGCAAATGGCGCCTCTCGCGCTTCAAGGGCGGCGCCGAGTCGCTCTTCGCCAGCGACGGGCCCGTCGGGCTGACGTCGCGGCATCTGGCTTAGACCTGTACGCGGCTACCGCTTTTTCTTTCGGCTCCGGCCGTGTTTTTTCTTTTTCTTTGAGCCGATCTTCTTCGCCAGGCCGACGTTGCGCTTGTCGACGGGCTTATCCTCGGAGACGTAGGCTGGCACGGTTCTGGGGACGGTGCCCGTAAAGCCCTTGGCCGCGTTCTCGGGGTCCTTCTTGTTGCCGGACATGGCCTGAAGGTACGCCACGATGTCGTCTGTGATGAGGTCCCGGTCGCGCACGTTCTTGCCGATGCCTTCCATCTTGGTGTTGTAGCGGACGGACTTGGGATCCATGATCCATTTGTCCATCATGTCGAACTTGAAGTACTCCGTGATGCTCACGGGGTAGTTCAATTCCACCGGGGGATCGCCACCGCCCTCACCGTTGATCGAGTGGCAACGCATGCAGTGCTTGCGAAACATGATGAACCCGTCGCGCACCTGCTTACTTGCATCCTTGGCGGGAGCCGAGTTCGGAAAGCGCTCGGGAAACCGGATGATCTCCACGGTCTTGATCTTCCAGACCCAACCCTCCGGCCCCTCGTCGGCCATGTCGAGGTCCTGCAAGTTTTCCCAGATCAGATACCAGGGGCCGAGGTCCACGCGCCGGCCTTTCTGGTCGAGCTTGTCGTAGAGAAAGAACTCGCGGCCGTCGGGCTCGCCGAACGCGAGGTGGGCCGTGTGCTTCTTGAACCGCTCGATCGGCACCAGCACCTGCTCGCCGTCGGTACGGGTAAAGAGAAGCTCGTCCCAGTCCTGCCAGCCGTTGCCGTAGAAGATGGTGAGGATGATGTTGAACCTGAAGGTGAGGTACGCGGCTTCTTCGTCCTCAAAGGGATCTTTCACGACCTGGGCGGTGGGCTCGAGCTTGCCGCGGATGTCCGAGAGGGTCAGCTTGGCCAGACTCTTTCCGCTCTGCTTGAGCTCGAGGCGGCCCGCATCGGGGTCGGGCGCCGAAAGATCGATCGCTCCGTCCTTGCCGGCGGGCGGGAGTCCGGTCGTCGGCGCATCGTCGGCGTTGGCTGTGGTCATGGGTGCGCTCACGCTCAATAGGAGCGCGGCTAACGCACATAGTCGTACCCTTGGCCAGAAGGACATGAATTCGTATCGGTCTTTTTTGAATCGGTCCTGAAGTCGAATCGAAGCGTGGTTTCGGTATCTGGGTCCGGCTCTCGGTCGGGCTCTAGCCACGGGCCCTTCATTGCTTCGGCCACCTTCAGCCGCCTTGCTGACATCGACTTGCGCGGAGCCCTCCGCATGAATGTCAGCTCTTCTGCTGAAGGTGGCAGAAGGGTGCGAGGTAGGGCGCCCGGGCGGCGGTTGAATTCCGGACCGGCGCCAACGGCGGAGCGGCAATTACGCAGCTTGGGCAAAGCTCGGGCGCGAGTTCCACCGGAGCTCATAGGTCCAGCTCCCGTCCGGATGCCGCTTGGCCCCCGCGAGGCGAGCCCGCACGTTGAGTGAGTGGCCGGTATCGGGGTGGAGCAGGTTCAGGGTCAGCGGCGCCTGCATCGCAAAGGGCGGTGAGCCCGCGTCGGTGGGTGGAATCCTGAGCTCGCAGCTGGTTTCGGTGACCGCCTCGAGCACGGCTGAGACAGCCGTGCGGCTATCGAGACAGAGCGCTTCGTAGCCGGGGAGTACACCCTGGTCTTTACCTTTGCGACCCGTGGGTTGGGCCAGGGTGCCGTCTTTCTCGAGGGGCGGCGGCGGCGGGTCCAGCGGCTTCCAGACCTCGCGCTTGGCGTCCCACATCCAGGTGTACTTGGCGGTCTCGCCCGCCGCGGCCATG
>DATJFU010000044.1:0-5748 GCA_035495495.1 Bdellovibrionota bacterium | reverse complement strand
AGCGGAAATTCGACCCGCGCATCCCCCTCCCCGCTCCGCACCTCGAGCTCGGTCGACAGGTTGGCAGGCAGGGTGAGCTCGATGTTGCCCTTCTCGGATTCTAGAAACGCCCGATCCACCGGATCCCAGCGCTGAACTTCGAGACGCATATGGCCCGTCGTGGTTCTGCCCGTGAGCTGGCCGTTGACCTTGACGACGTCCACGTTGCCCTTGCGGGTCTCGAATTCGACCTGGCCCGTGAGCTCGGAACCCGTGATGTGCCCCGTATCTGAGACGAGCCAGGTCTTGGCTTTCGCGGCGCGGACCTCGATCTCGCCCGAGGTCGTCTTGACATAGAGTTCGGGGCCGGAGACGTCCTTGAGGCGCACGGCTCCGGCGCCGCCCGAGACCCTGAGTTCGCCGCGGATCGAGTCGCCCGTCACGCCGCAGTCCGCGCAGGTCACCGAGATCATGCGGCCGTTGACGCCATGGAGCGTGACCTGGCCGTTGGTGTCCCGGATCGAAACCGGCGCCCGCCAGGCGTCGATCGTGACCGCGCCTTCGACCGACCAGACCTCGAGGCTCACGCCCGAAGGCGCCATGATCTCGAGATCCATGCGCACCCTGGGGTCGCGGCGCTCCTGGAGCCTTTCGCGCATGTCCAGACCCAGGCCATACTGCGCCTCGAGCTCGATCCGGCCCGAACGCTCGCGGTAGTCAAAGCCCGCCGTCGAGAGCAGGCGGTCGGCGTCGGCCTGCGAACCCGCGTCGACCAAGCTCACCGCTCGCACCCTCACCTTGTCGAGGGTCCAGCCCCGGACCCGGATCGCGCCCCGGCGGTTGATAATCCGCAGCGAACCGATCGTCCGAAGCCTGAAGTCCCGCTCCTTTTCGAGCGAGTATTCGAGACCGAGGGCCGGGTGGGCCCTGGCCAAGATCGCGATGCAGGGTAAGATCAGGAGAATGGAGCGCCGCCACAGATTTCGGACACTGCCGATCCTGCTTTTGGCGCTCTCGATTGCCCCGTCCCTCAAGGTCATAGCTCACGACAGTTATATCACCTCCCAGCTCACCGCCGCATCCGGCACGATCGTCGAGGGGGGCGCCTTTGGACAGATGGGGTTCAATCGGCATTCCCCATGGTTTCTCCGGGGCGAGGCCGCTTTCTCATCCCAATCGGCTGACGCACTGGCCGGGGTGGTCCATAACAACGCGTTTCGGTTCGCGGCGGGCTTGGGCATCGAGACCAAACACGTGGGAGGCGAGGGCCATGGCGGCTTCCAGACCATGAGCGATCCGAACGTCACGATTACCCGGATGGGAGCGTCACTCACCTACCGGTTCATCACCCTCGTGCGGCTCATGCATGGCGAGAACGACCTGAGCCTCGACGACAAAAACGCCCTGCTCAAGGAGCGGCTCGCGGCCCGCAACCGCGAGGTGGCCCTGGCTCCCTCGCTCACCGGCGAGTTTGACCGGTACGACCTCTCGACGAGCAACGGCCTGGGCATCGGTCAAATGCAACGCATCGGCATCACCCTCAGGTGGAAGTTTCACCAGTGGCTCCAGGTGCTGCCGTCATACGAAGGTTTTGTGTACACGTTTGCCGGCGCCGACAAGGCTATCATTCAGACGGCCGTCGCGAACGCCGCGTTCAGGCCCAGCCGGATTCCGGCGGACCCGCCCTACAACTGGTACTCGGCCGCGCCTGGGCCCCTGGCATCCGTCATCCGCGTCACCGCCGAGTGGGTGATCGACTTCAGGGATGCCCTGAGCGGAGCGGTCGTCCGCACCTCGACTTCCAACGGGCGCTCGTACGGTGGAATCTGGGCCGCCTGGCATCGGAGGATCGGAGCCAACGGACAATGGTCGGTCGGTCCGACGGCCGAGGTTCTGCAGTCGGGGAGCAACCACATGGCCGCCTTCGCCCTTTCGATGACCTTTATTCCGACCGAAGGTTACTCGCCCTGAAAATCGAGCTTCCAAACGGGTGAGATGGGCTGCGGAGCGCCCGCCCCCGACCACCACTCGGCCGACGACCCCTTGCGAACCCAGACCTGTCCGCTTCCGTCCGCGAAGGTGCGGAGCCCCGCCCACGCTCCGGGCGTGGGGCCTTTGAGGCGCAGGCGGCCCTGGCTTCGGGTCACGAGGTCGACCCAGACCGGAGGCACGGCTCCTCGGGCGATGGTCCGCGGTCCCAGGCGCGTGCGGAGCTCGGCGCGGCCCTGGCGCACGCGCCACGCGAGCCACGCGGGCGGGTCCGTCGCCGGCGCGGGTCCTGCTTGGGTCTGCGGACCGCGCGCGTCCTCGAGCACGTATTCGCCTTCGCTCAGAATCAGGCGCCAGCCGCCGGCCACGTCGAGCTCGAGTTTGGATTCACCGCCGACCACGACCGCGGTGCCCTCGTCGATGGGACGCTGGGCGCCCAACGGGAGCCAAGGCGCGGCGGGCGGATAGACGTTCCACGCGCCCGCGGGCCCCAGGCTCTTCTGCGGCACTTCCCAGGCGAGGCCCTTGATCCGGGCGACCACCGCCGGCGACCCCAATTCCACGGCCGGAAAGGGCCCTTGTAGCCCCGAGGGCACCCCTCCCCGCCCCCAGAACACCCACACGGCGGCAAAGCACGTCGCGAGAAAACCCACGCCTGCGGCAATGAACCACCCTCGGCGGGCCCATAACCCCTTAAAACTGCGGATGGAGCTACGCTTCGCCCCAGCCCTGCGTTTTAAGCCCTTCGCCATGGACACAGGGTACCACTTTTTTCTCAGTGATATTCTATAATTATCCGTTTTTCTTGACCCGGTAACTCTGTGCGTTATTCTTAAAAGTGTGAGGGGTGCTTCAGGGTATTAGCCCCCATAGAAGGTTTAAGAGGTTGGCCCAGAGACGGGCCGTCTGAAGAGGGTGGTTAGCCACAACCCCCTTTGAAAAAGGCAAGCCGATCGAAAGGTCGGGAACGCAAAGCCACGGGACTACGGACTGTGACCCCGACAGTCTATGTCAGCCGGGCTGCCAAAGGAGAGGATCAGACGTTGGGCAGAAATGCCCTCGCCAGGATTCGATCGAAAGATCAAAGGGGGGTCCCCTACAAGGACCTCTCTCTTCAGTTCCCCGGGAGGGGCCGGTGCCAGTGATGGTGCTGGCCCCTCCGCCTTTTTGGGGCGCGCCTTCGGCCTGGGGCGCGCCTTTCGGCGCTTGAGGATATGCGAAGTTTGACGAACTTAAGGAACTCTTAAGTTTGGGGCGCGCTTGCCGCCGAACAGGGGTGGAATTTAGGTTTCTCTGAAGTTCCGGGGGCCACTCCGGCATTCCACCGCCCTTTGCCCCCTCCGTTCCCGACGTGATACACCGCCCCCATGGCGTTTGATGGCCTCCTCGTCACGGAGATCTTTCACAGCCTGCAGGGCGAGACGTCCCACTCGGGGCTGCCCTACGCCTTTGTGCGCCTCACCGGCTGCAACCTGCGCTGCTCCTACTGCGACTCGCAGTACGCCTTTCACGGCGGCACCCGGATGGAAATCGACGACGTCCTGGCTCGCATCAAACCCATGGGCGTGAGCCATGTGCTCCTGACGGGCGGCGAGCCGCTCCTGCAGCGTCAAACGCCCGAACTCGTCGATCGGCTCCGGGCCGCCGGCTACTCCGTCTCGATCGAAACCCACGGTGAGGTTTCTTTGGAGCCCGTCGCCGGCCGCGCTCGCATCGTCATGGACATCAAGACCCCCGGGAGCGGCATGAGCCGCGGCGGGTGGGAGAACAACCTGCGCTACCTCGGTCCCTCGGACGAGGTAAAGTTCGTCATCACTTCGCAGGACGATTACTTCTGGGCCCGGGCCGTGGTGGAATCCGGGCGCCTCGGAGATCGAGAGATCCTCTTCTCCGCCGCGCAACCCGTCGCGACGCCGCTTGCGCCCTACGCGGGCGTCGAACTCAAATGGCTTGCGGAGCGGATCCTCGAAGACCGCCTCAAAGTGCGGCTCCAGGTCCAGCTCCACAAACTCATCTGGGGCGCCGAAAAAACCGGCGTCTGAGGTGCGGCTGTGGCCGCACCGGTAGACTGAAGGGGCGGCGAACCGCCCCCCCCCCGGATCCCGGATTCAGCCGTGGTGTTCTTCGGTCTCGCCGCCCGAGCTACGCTCGTAGGCTTCGTGGGCGTCGTAGCACTTCTTTGTGAAACCCTCGTTTGGCTTGCCACGCTTTTCGTTCTTCTCGAGACAGTGGTGCGCGTCCGCGTCGGTCTTGGCTTCGCACCTGTTCTTCTTGAGATCCGGAGCGCAGGCTTTTTGGAGGGCCGACCCGGCAAAAACCGAGGGTGCCAGGGCCAGTGCGGCCGCCGCGCTCACGCCGAGAACGAGTTTCTTGAGAGACATTTCACTTCTCCTTTTTCTTGGGTTGCTTGGGTTTCTGATTCTGAGTCTGAACGTCCAACGCCTTTTTGATCGCCTGGGCCAGTTCCACGGCGGGGCCGCGGCCCCAGTAGTGCAAAAAGAGCGTGCGCGGAACCTCGCCCGTCATATGCGAGTGGATCGCGACAATATTGATCCCCGAACCCCGGAGTGAACGGAGCACGGGTTGAAGCTCGTTTTCGTGCACGGCAAAGTCGCCATCAACAGCCGCGCTCGAGTCGGAGCCGGCGAAGGCCGCCCAGGTGTTGACCCCCAGGTCTTTGCCGGCGTTGCACCCGCAACTCATCTTGGCGGTCAGCCCCACGGTCACCTTGACCATGCCGTCCTTGGATTCGCCCTTTCCGAGCAAAGCCTCGATCGGCGCAGCACTCACGGAGTTCGCCGCGGGGAGAGAATCATTTCCGAAGCTCGTAGCCGGCGCAGAACGCCGGGCGCGGATCCCGTGCACCTGGTCCATGGCGGCGCGAACTCCCTTCGCAAGGGCGTCCACCGTTCCTTCGCCAGAGACGTGCATGAAGAAGACCTTGGGCTCGTCGTAAAAGAAATGGTTATGGAGGGCGGTCACGTCCAATCCGTTGTCGAAGAGGGCGCTCATGACGGGGTTGACCTCATCTGGAAAGAGGACCAGATCCCCCATGACCATCAGGTCCTTGCCCTTGCCGGTCGTGAAGCCCGCCCAAGTCGTCAGGCCCTGAAAGGGCGAGAGGGCATGCCCGTCCACCGTCACGGACACATCGGTGCGCGGAAGGGTGACCTTGAAGACGTCGCCTTGCGGGTTCCACTTTCCCTGGAGCCCGGTGATTTCTGAAATCCTTGCCCCATCAAAGGCCGGCGCGGCCTGCGCCTGGACCTGGGCGACCACGAGACACGCAAGACCCAGGGCAAATCCTAGTTTTGATGCGGATCTCATAGTTTCTCCGGGTACCAGCCATGGCGCTCCTCCGTGAGCGTCCGGCACCAGCTATAGAGGGCGTCATAGATGACAAAGCCCTGCTCCAGCAGGCGGTGATCGTCCTGGTGGTTGGCCGCGAGGCCCAGGGTGATGGCCAGGAGCCCCGCGCACTGGGGCGCCAGGTCGTTGCGGTCCGTGTCGGCGCCACGGACGATCACGGCCAGGCGCTGCAGGGCCGGGTCCTTGAGCTCGTACTTGTCGAGAAAGGCGTCAAAGCTGCAGTGCTCTCCGCGATGGGTGAGTTCGACCCCCGGGATGTCAAAGGGAACGGCGTCCTTGGACTTGGCAAACGACAGCACCTGATCCTTGGGCGCGAACAGAAATTCGGCCTTTGGATCCACGAAGCGCCGGATGAGCCACGGACATGCGATCCGGTCGATCTTGGGTCTCTCACGCGTGATCCACTTCATG
>DATJFU010000043.1:0-2481 GCA_035495495.1 Bdellovibrionota bacterium | reverse complement strand
GGTCGTCCTGCCCCGGGAACTCTGGGAAGAATCGGGCCGCTACCAGGGCGTCGACGAGACCCTGCTTCGCTTCAAGGACCGCAACGGCAAGGACATGCTCCTGGGCATGACCCACGAAGAGGCCGTGGTGCACCTGGCCCGCACCGAGGCCAACTCCTACAAGCAGATGCCCTTCATGCTCTACCAGATCCAGACCAAGTACCGTGACGAGGCCCGCCCCCGCGCCGGCCTGATCCGGTGCCGCGAGTTCACGATGAAGGACGCCTACTCCTTTCACACGGATCAAGAGTCGTTGAACGCCTACTACGACCGCTGCCACGAATCCTACGAGCGCATCTTCAGGCGCGTGGGTATGAAGCACGTGGTCTCGATCCAATCCGATACGGGCATGATGGGTGGAACCGGCGCCCACGAGTTCATGGCCGTCGCCGACTGCGGCGAGGACACGATCTTTCTGTCACAGGACGGCAAGTACCAGGCAAACCGTGAGATCGCGACGACGAGCCTCAAGTTCCACCAGGAGGCCGAGAAGCCCCTGACCAAGATCTCGACCCCGAACAAAAAGACCATCGAGGAGCTCGCCGAGTTCCTCAAGGTCCCCGCGTCCCAGACGGGTAAGGCCGTGTTCTACGCGGACCAGTCGGATCCTAAGAAACCCAAGCTTGTGTTTGCGGTCATCCGCGGCGACATCGAGGTCAACGAGATCAAGCTCAAGAACCACCTCAAGACCCCTCACCTCGCCTTCGCGTCGGACGATCAGATCCGCGCCGCGGGCTCGGTTCCGGGCTACGCGTCGCCCATCGGCATCGACCCGGCCAAAGTGCGGATCGTTTTTGACCGCTCGGCGGCAGAGAGTTCCAACCTGGTCGTGGGCGCCAATGAGGCGGACTTTCACTACACGGGCTTTAACTTCAAGCGCGACATGGGCGCGGCAGCCTCAAAGGTCGAGATCGTCGACATCGCGACGGCCCGCGAGGGCGACCCCGATCCCCTCACCGGCGCGCCGCTCGTGATGAAGCGCGGGATTGAAGTGGGAAACATCTTTAAGCTCGGCACCAAGTACTCGGCGGCCATGGCCTGCACGTTCTTGGACCCCAACGGCAAGGCAAAACCCATGATCATGGGCTGCTACGGCATCGGCGTGGGCCGGGCCATGGCCTCGGTCATGGAGCAGAGCTGCGATAAGTACGGCCCCATCTGGCCCATGTCGATCGCGCCGTATCAGGTGCATCTGCTGGCGCTCAATCTCAACGTGCCCGAGGTCAAGGCCGCGGCCGAGAAGATCTACTTCGAGCTCAAGGACCTCGGCGTCGAGGTGCTCTACGACGACCGCAACGAAAAGGCCGGCTCGGCGTTCAACGACGCCGATCTCATCGGCATTCCCCTCCGCATCGTGGTTTCGCCCAAGACCGTCCCGGAGGGCATGGCGGAGTTCAAGACCCGCGACGGCTCGGACAAGGGCATGCTGCCGCTGCAGGGCCTGGCTGAACGCCTCAACGAGCGCGTGCGCGAAGAACTGAAGAAGTTCAGCTGATGACGAGCCGGCGACCCTGATCGCAGTCGGGCGCCCCCCCGCCCCCGGCGCGTCCCGCCGTATTTCGTTCGCCATCCTCGGTCTGACACGGCCCCTCCGGCCAACTCCACCGCCCCTCCACGCCCTTCGGCCACCTTCAGCCGCCCAGCTGACATTTGCCGGGGAAACCTGTTCCACCAGGGTGCAAGGCGTCCGGTGTCGAGACCTGAGCCCCAAAGGCATGGGGAGGGGTGGAAGCGGTCTGCCCCTCTCTCCACGTAAAACGCCTCCCCCGCCCCCCAACGCAGAATTGTCAGCTGGGCGGCTGAAGGTGGCCGAAGCGGCAAATGGGGGCGTGGACGGGCGCGGGCCGAAAGGCGGACCCGCCCATGGAGGCGCTCATTTTTCTAGGGACCCGGTCGATGGGGGTGTGATTTCAGCGCAAGCCGCGCTCTTCGAGATAGCGGATCAGCCCGGCGGGGTCGTCGGTGACGATGCCCTGCACGCCGAGGTCGATGAGGTACTGCCAGTCCTCGGGCGTGTTGGCGGTCCAGGGGATCACTTCCATCTTCAGGTCCTCAAGACCGTGAAACAGAAGGCGCCCCGCCCAGCCCTTGATCCAATCCTGCGACGGCGACACCACATTGCGCACGTTCCGCGCCCCCAGGCGGCGCTGCAAGCGGCGAGCGGCATGGGTGTAGCGCGGATCAAACGACTGAATGATCACTCGGTCCAGAAATCCATGGGCCGCCACGCGCTCCATGAGCTTTTCGGCCATCTTGCCGGGCGACGGCAGGTTCTTCTGGCCGTTGACCTTGATCTCCAGGTGCAACCCAGTGCCGTGTGCAGCGGCCTCGGGCGACGCGGCCACGAGATCCATGAGCTCATCCAAGGTCATGTATCGGGTTCCGGGCACCTGGCTCTGGGTCGGAAACTCCGAGTTGGCGAGACTCCCGCAATCGTAGCTC
>DATJFU010000042.1:0-6005 GCA_035495495.1 Bdellovibrionota bacterium | reverse complement strand
TCCGTAATCAAACGGGACGGTCTGGCGGAGGATGGTCCTGGGCAGGCCGGGGCTTCCGAATTCGGAGTAACTCTCCGCCTGGGACTCGCCCACCATGAGTCCCCAGCCCGTAAAGCCGCATTGGCCACCGGTGAGGCGGCTCACGGCGCGCGCCTCGGCCGAGTCCCGCGCCGCCTGTGCGAGGCGAGCCGCGAGTTCACCGTCTGAGTGGGCTAGGCCGCCCAAGGGGAGGGCAAAGGCAACGAAGACACGTATCCCGTCTCGCAATCCCATGTTCGGTGGAATTGCAGGGGCCATGCCCTGGGGAGGCCCCCGGGCTCCCGTTCTACCGGCTGCTCAGGGCACCTGGGTCGAGGGTGACCCAGGGTCCGCCCTGGCCAGTGTCTGAAGGATCGACGCTCAGTCCTCGTTCACGTATTCGCAGAGCACGGCCATGCCCTGGCCGCCGCCGATGCAGAGGGAGGCGATACCCATGGCGCCAGAGTCGCCCGCGTGCTCGAGCCGGCCCTGCAGGGTCATCATCAGGCGCAGACCGCTCGCGCCGAGCGGATGGCCGATGGCGATCGCGCCGCCCCACCCGTTGACCAGCGAGGGTGGGAGCCCCAGCTCCTGCTGGCAGGCGAGCACCTGGATCGCAAAGGCCTCGTTGATCTCGTAGGCCGCCACGTCCGAGGGCTTGAGACCGTTGCGCTTGAGGATCTGCGAGATGGCCGGGACGGGCCCCAGCCCCATCACCTCCGGCGCCACGTGGCCCCAGGTGACGTCGAGGATCTTGAGGGCGTTGCTCACGCCGGACTTGCGCGCTTCTTCGGCCGATAGAATCCAGCCCGAGGTGGCGCCGTCCGAAAGTGGCGAGCTCGTCGCAGCGGTCACCGTGCCGCCCTCTTTGAACGCCGGCTTGAGTTCGGCCATCTTGGCCCGGTCGGCGGGCCAGCGGACAAACTCGTCGCGCGAAACCCGGGCGCCGCCGAACTCGGTGACGGCGAGCTGGGTCGCGTAGTCGCCGCGCTCGTAGGCATCAAACGCCAGCTGGTGGCTTCTGGCCGAGAAGTCTTCTTGGAGCGCGCGGCTGATCCGGGGATAGCGCCTGGCCACCTCCTCGGCGGTGTCACCCATGTTGACGTAAGCCGTGGGGCAGGTGGCGCGGATGGCCTCCGACTCGCTGAAGTTCGCGCCCCGGCGGGGGACGCGGCTCATGGATTCGACCCCACCCACGAGAAAGCGCGAGCCGTAGCCGCCGCGCACGCGGCCCGCGGCCGTGGCCATGGCGTCGAGGGCCGAACCGCAGAGGCGGCTATAGGTTCCACCCGGTGACGGGATCCCGGTGCCCAGCGCGGCCATGCGGCCCACGTTGTATCCCTGCTCGCCCTCAGGGTAGGCGCAGCCCACGAGGACGTCCTCCGGCGGCTCCTCCCAGAGTCCCGGGTTGCGCCGGCGGTTCTCCGAAAGAAGCGTGACGATGAGGTCGTCGGGCCGCACGCCGACGTAGGCGCCCTTGTGCGCGCGCCCAAAGGGCGTTCTCAGGCCGGCGGTAAACCAGGGTTCGCGTTTGGCGTCCGACATCGTTCAGCCCTCCAGGAGTTCGGCGGGGATCCCCAGATCGGCCTTGGACACGCCAGGCGCGAGCTTGAGAATCTTGAACCGCGTGCCCGTGGGCTCAAAGACCCCCAGGTCGGTGACGATCGTGTTCACCACATCCTTGCCCGTGAGGGGCAGGACGCAGCGGCGCACCAGCTTGGTCTCGCCTTCTTTGTTCTTGTGCCTGAGCATGATGATGACCTGGCGCGCGCCGTTGACGAGATCCATGGCGCCGCCCATGCCGGTGACTTTCTTGCCGGGGATCATCCAGTTGGCCAGGTTGCGTTCGGCGTCGACCTCCATTCCACCCAGGACGCAGAAATCGATGTGGCCGCCGCGGATCATGCCAAAGCTCATGGAGCTGTCAAAGAAGGACGCCCCCTTGGCGACGGCGATGGTCTCCTTGCCCGCGTTGATCAGCGTGGGCGAGACGGTGGTCTTGGTGGGGCGGCCGCTCACGCCGAGCACGCCGTTTTCGGAGTGCACATTGGCTCCCAGGCTCGCCGGGGTGCGCTCGGCGACCAGGGTCGGCATCCCGATGCCGAGGTTGACGCTGCAGCCTGGGGTAAAGAGAGCGACGACCTGATCGGCCATCTGGGCCTCGGTCCAGCCCTTGGCCGCGGGCGCCTCGGCGCTCGCCGACGCGCCCTCCTCCGCCAGTTTCAGAAACTCGATGTCGTTCTTGTAGCCCTTGCCCTGAAAGATGCGGCTCACAAAGAGGCCGGGCACGTGCACATCCTCGGGTGGAATGTCACCGAGCTCCACGAGCTCCTCGACCTCCGCCACGGTGATTTTGGCCGCCATGGCCATCAGGGGCGAAAAGTTGCGGGCGGTCTCCTTGAACCAGAGGTTGCCGTACCGGTCGCCCTTCTGGGCCTTGATGATCGCGTAGTCCGCGTGCAGCGCCTGCTCGAGGATGCAGGGGCGGTCAAAGGTCTTGGTATCCTTGCCCTCGGCGACGAGGGTGCCGTAACCCGTGGGGGTGTAGAACGCCCGCACGCCCATGCCCGCCGCGCGCATGCGCTCGGCAAAGGTGCCTTGGGGCGTGAGTTCCACCTCGACGTCTTTGTTGAGGATCGCCTTCTCGAGGTCGGGGTTGCCCCCGACGTACGAGCAGATGGCTTTGCGGATCTGCTTTTTCTTGAGGAGCTTGGCCAGGCCGCGGCCCGAGTTGCCCACGTTGTTGGAGATGACGGTGAGGCCCGAGACCCCGCGCCGCTCGAGCTCGTCGATGCAGTTCTCGGCGATGCCGCAGAGGCCAAAGCCTCCGCTCATGACGGTGGCGCCGTCCTTGAGATCGGACAGGGCGTCGGCCGCGTCTTTTCTGATCTTGGTCTTCTGTGTCGTGTTCACCATGGCAACCTCACCGCCTCGGATAGAAACCGCATCATGGGGGTGATGCTCTGGTAGGCCTTGATCACTTTCTGTGGAAAGTTCTTGGAGCAGACGTCTTTGTCGCTGAACTCCACGGTCACAAAGAAGTCCTTGAGCTTGAGGTCCTCGATGAGCGGATCGTCGGGACTGACGCCTTGGGGCGGGCGCTTGAGCTTGTCGCCCTCGACCTCGAGCCCGGCGGTGGCCGAGAGCCAGGCCTCGGGCCGTGATCTGATCGCGTCGCGGATCATGCGCAAGGCCTTGGGCTCAGGATGCCAGACGCCTCCCCCGGCAAAGGATCCACCCGGCTCCAGGTGAAGATAGTAGCCAGGGCCGTGCACGCCGTCGTCCGAGTGCCGGTGTGGAAAGTGCGCCGACAGATGCGTCTTGTAGGGCGATTTGTCCTTGGAGAACCGGATATCCCGGTAGATCCGCATCATGGATCCGCCGTTGGGCTTGGGATCCACGTCGGCCCAGGGCGCGAAGGCCGAGATGGGCTTCTTGAGATCCGCGATCAGCCGGATCATCGGCTCCTTGCCGAACTCCTCGTACCGCGGCTTGTTCTTGAGAAACCAGGGCCGCCGGTTGTTGCGCTTAAGGGCGCGAAGAAAGCTCAGGGTCTCGGACTCGAAATAGGCCACGACTTCTTTCTCCTAGAGTTTGGAGAGAATCCGTTCGACGCCATCCATGCACCGATCCAACAGTGCAGGTTCAATGTTGAGCGGAGGGGCGAGCACGAGCAGATCGCCCTTCATGAAGACAAAGAGCCCTTCGGCCAGGAACCTGGGGTTGGTCGACGGCATGTCGGCGTTGCGGGTGTTGATCCCGGCAAAGAGCCCCATGACCCGGGTCGCCTTCACGGCAGGGAGCTTCTCGAGGGCTTTGACCCGGGCGCCGAAGCGTTTGCAGTTCTCGGCATAGGTCTTCTGAAAGGCGGGATCGTCCCAGATGTCGAGCACGCCCCGGAGCGCGGCGAGCCCGAGCGGATGCCCGTAGCTCGTGAGGCCCGCCACGAGGGTTTTCTCGTCGTAGTGGGCCGCGAGCCGGTCGCTCGTCCAGACCGCTCCAAAAGGGATGTAGCCGCCCGAAATGGCCTTGGCCATGCAGACCATGTCCGGCTTGAGGCCGTAGTGCTGGTAGGCAAAGGGCCGGCCCGTGCGTCCAAAGCCGTCCGCCACCTCGTCGCAGATGAGCAGAATGCCGAACTCACGGCAAAGCGCTTGAATCGCATCCCACCAGCCCAGGGGCGCCAGGATCACGCCGTTGGCGGCGGTGATCGTCTCCAGGATGAACGCGGCGATCTTGTCGGGCCCGGTCGATCGGATGATCTCCCGGGTTTTCTTGCAGTCCGGATCCTCCGACGGCTCGGGGATCCGCACGGTCCAATCCGATACGATGGCCGCGTGCGCCTGGTTTCGCCAATCGCCCGTGACCGAGAGGGCTCCGAGCGAGGCGCCGTGGTAGCTGTTGCGCCGGGCGAGGACGATCTTCTTGCCGGTGACGTCCCTCGCGATCTTGAGGGCGTTCTCGACCGATTCGGCGCCGGACACGGTGTAGAAGATGCGTCCGCCGCCCAGGTTCAACAGATCCAGAAGTCGGCGGCTCTGCGTGTCCTTGAGCGCGAACTCCGCCTTGGGCGTGACGACGCACATCTCGTCCATCTGGGCGCGGATCGAGTCGAGGATCCGGCGCTCGCTGTGGCCAAAGCCCGTCTGGTAGCTGGTCGAGACAAAGTCCACGATCTCGCGGCCGTCATCCAGGACAAAGACCGAGTCGTGAGCCCGCTTGACGGGCATCGACGCCGCGTTCTTCTGCGCGGTCCAGGTAAAGAAGTAGGGTTTGTCAGCCACGGGTCACCTCGCCGGCGCGGTCGGGTCTAATGCCAGTCTTGACCGGTCCCACGGTGAACCCGCCGTTCTTGAGCGTGTACTCCCGCTCGACGTAATTCTCGTCGAGCGCCGGACACCCCCGCCACATGCGGATCTGGCCCGAGCGCATCTCGGCGAGGGCGCCACCGCAGGTGTACGACGGGTCCTTGGCCGCGCTTTGAAAGTGCGAGCAGATGCTCTTGGGGTAGCCCTCGTGATCGGTCAGAAGGCGGTACACGCCCTCGTAGTCGAGGTCCGCCCGCAGCTTCTTCTCGAGCAGGCCGTACCGAACGTGGGTGGTGGAATTGAGGGAGGCGGGCATCTCGGCCTCCTTACCCGGCGGCGTCAGGCAATGGTTGGTGTGGAACGCGAAACCGGGTTTGCCGCCCGCCGAGCCCGCGGCCGCCCGGACCGTGGGCGAGATCTCCCAGTGCGTGGCGCCCTTGGCGTCGGCCACCAGGTAGTTGTGTCCCGAGGTGACGGGCGCCTCCCGGAGCAGGTGCTCCATGGCGTCGCGGTCGTGCCGAAGCAGGGTCTCGCGGACCAACACCGGCCAAAGGACCCCGGGGCGGGCCTTGACCGTGTTGAGGTTGTTGACCCCGACCATGCGGCCCTCACCGTTGAAGCCCATGAGGCCGACGCAGCCGACCAGCGAAAAAAGCAGCAAGGGCGCACCCTCGTCGCCCGCGGGGACCTCGATCACGCAGACGTACTTCTTGGCGGTGCCGTGCATGTCCCAGGTCTGTCCGGCCAGCGATTGCTTGCCGTTGTCCAAAAAGAGCGTGGAGCAGCCCTTCTCCTCGGCGGGGCCGGGATGCTCACTGGGATTGATGTCCCTGAAGTCGGTATAGTTGTTGAGGATGACCAGGTCCTCGATGGGGACATTGGCCCCCTCCGAGATGCCCTCGATCTCCTCGGCCAGGCGGGGTGACCACGACCGCGTGATCTCCCACTGGCGCTTCGCGAGCCCCGTGACCGTGTCTCCCACGAGCGAGGGGTTGGCGTTTTGCATGAGGTCGCGGCGGATGGCCGCGAGCTCTTGGATCCCCTCGGCGTGGGCGGCGCCGTGCGCGTGGCCCCAATCACGGGGCTGCTGCCCCGCCTCGTACCGGATGAACGGAAAGCCCTGGTCTGATCCGGCTGAGGTCATTTCACCGGTTTTCTTTCAGAAAGCCGTGGATCGCC
>DATJFU010000041.1:0-5497 GCA_035495495.1 Bdellovibrionota bacterium | reverse complement strand
AGAGGATCACCATGGCCTGCAGGATCAGCGAGAGGTCGCGGGTCACGTGCTCGGTTTCAAAATCCAGGTCGCCCGTGCCCTTGTGGAGAGCCCCAAAGAGGAGCGCGGCGACGACGACCCCCAGGGGATCGCCCCGGCCCAGGAGGGCGACCGCGATCCCCACGAATCCGAAGTCGGGCGAGAACCCCAGCTTGAACTTTTCGGCGTTGCCGAGGACCTCTCCGACGCCCACGAGGCCCGCGAGGCCGCCGGCCAGGGTCATGGCAAGAACCTGGATCCGGCCGGGCTCGATCCCCGCCGCGCGGGCCGCGTGCTCGTTCTGACCCACGGCTTTGATCTCAAAACCGACCGACGTGCGCTTGAGGCCGAACCCGTAGAGAGCCGCGGCGGCCAAGGCCAAGAAAAGCGCGCTGCTGACGGGCGCGGCGCCGAAGGTCGAAAAGTGGTGAATCAAGAACGTCTTGCCCACGGGCCGCGTCTCGGGGTTCTGCGAATCGGGGTTGGCAAAGAGATAGAGCGTGGCGTAGCTCGCGAGCCCGGCGGCCACGAAGTTGAGCATGATCGTGGTGATGACCTCGTGGCTACCGCGCTTGGCCCGGAGCCATCCGGCGATCCACCCCCAGAAGGCCCCCGCGCCGAACGCCGCGGCGGCGGCCGCCAGGGGGGCCAGCGGCCAGGGCAGTCGTGGAAGGACGATGCCCGCGACCGCGGCAGCCAAGGCGCCGAGAGTCAGCTGCCCCTCGGCCCCGATGTTGAAGAGGCCGGCCTGAAACGCCACGGCCACCGAGAGGCCGGTCAAGAGAAGGGGCGTCGTGTAGAAGAGGGTCATCCCCAGGTCGTACCAGGAGCCAAATGCGCTCTTGCCCAGGATGGCGAGCACGTGCCACGGCTTTTCTCCGGCAAACCACGTCACCGCCAGGCCGGCGGCGAAGCCGGCGATCACCGAAATCGCAGTGCGCGCGAGCGTCCAGAAGCGCGAGTGAGCGCCGGCTGAGACCTTCATGCCCGCCCCCCGCCCATGGCCACGCCGATCGAGCGCTCCATCGCCGCGTCCGGCTTGCCCCGCTCGAACTCGGCCACGATCTGGCCCTCGTACAGGACGAGGATCCGATCCGACAGCGCGAGCACCTCATCGAGCTCGGATGAGACGAGCAGTACGCCCGCGCCCTCGGTCCGGGCGCTGAGAATGCGCTCGTGGATGAACTCGATGGCTCCGACGTCGACGCCCCGGGTGGGCTGAGCGGCCACGAGGAGCCGGGGTTTGCGCCTGAACTCCCGCGCCACGATCAGCTTCTGCTGGTTTCCGCCCGAGAGGCCGCCCGCGGCCACGTCCGGGTCCCGAGGGCGCACGTCATACTCTTGGAGCGCGGCGCGGAGCGAGACTTCGATCTCATTCCACCTCACGAGACCGTGGTCCACGAAGTCCGGGCTGCGATGCTGCCCGAGCAGAAAGTTCTCGCGCACCGAAAAGGCGGGCAACAGGCCGTCGCGAAGGCGATCCTCCGGGATCCAGCCCACGCCCAGCTCCTTGATCTCGGCCGTGGGGAGGTCGGTCACGTCGCGGCCCAGTACCTCGACGCGGCCCGATCCCACATAATGCTCGGACTTGCCCCGGAGAAGACGCGACGGCCGCAAGATGGCCTCGAGGAGCTCGCTCTGGCCATTGCCTTCGACGCCGGCGATCCCCACGACCTCTCCCGCGCGCACCTCGAGCGAGACTCCTTTGAGCCGCTGAACCCCGTGGCCACGGTCGGCGAGCTTTACGTCGCGGACCTTAAGCGCCGTGGGTCCGGGCTTGGACTTGGGGGGAGCCTGTACCCGAAGAGTGACCTTGCGGCCGACCATGAGCTCGGCAAGTTCCTGCGGGCTCGTCTCCGACGTGGTCACCTCGCCCGTCACCTTGCCGCCCCTGAACACCGTCACCCGGTCCGTGACGGCCATCACCTCTTTGAGCTTGTGGGTGATGATCAGAACGGTCTTGCCCTCTTCCTTGAGGCGCTTGAGGTTGGCGAAAAGATCGAGGGTTTCTTGGGGCGTCAGCACCGCGGTGGGCTCGTCCAGGATGAGCACGCGGGCCTCGCGGTAGAGCAGCTTCAGGATCTCGATCCGCTGCTGGATCCCGACGGGGAGCCGCTCGACGGGAGCCTCCCAGTCCACGGGCAGCCCGTATCTCGCGGCCAGGGCATCGAGCTTGCGGCGGGCCGCCGCGCGGTCGATGGGGCGGAGGGGGCGGGGCAGCCAGTTCCACCCCCGCTGCGAGCTTTCGGCGCCGAGCAGGATGTTGTCGAGCGCCGTGTAGGGTCCCGCCAGCATGAAGTGCTGGTGGACCATGCCGATCCCGGCCGCGATGGCGTCCTGGGGCGAGCGCCAGCGGCACCCCTTGCCATGCACCAGAATCTCGCCCGAATCCGGTGAGTAGATGCCGTAGAGCATCTTCATCGCCGTCGATTTGCCGGCGCCGTTTTCTCCGATGATGCCGTGGATGGTGCCGGGCGCGACGCAAAAACTGACGCCCGCGTTGGCGACGCAGGTCCCAAAAGCCTTGGCTAGCTCCCGGACCTCGACCGCTGGGGCCGAGGCGGCGGCATCAGTTCTTGGCATTCCGTTTGTAATAATCGGGGACGTGGATCTTGCCCGCGATGATCTGCTTCTTGAGATCATCGACCTTGGTCAGCACGTCGGCCGCGAGTAACTTGCGGTTGAAATCATCCAGAGAGTAGTCCACGCCTTCGTTGGCCAGGCCGTAGCGGGCGGTGCCCGACGCAAAGCCGCCGCCCTGCGTGGCCTTGATGGTCTCGAACACCGCCACGTCCACCCGCTTGAGCATGCTCGTGAGCACAAAGCCCGGCTTGATCCAGTCCTGGTTGGAGTCCACGCCGATGATCAGGTCGTACCCGTGCTGGGCAAAGGTCCGGAGCAGCGGCTCAAAAGAGTTGGTGTCGGTGGATTCGACCGTCTTGAGCTCGATGCCGAGCTCCTTCTGGGCGCGGAGGCTGCCCTGGTACGCGGCCTGGTTAAAGGACTTGTCGTCCTTGCCGCCGCGGTCGAGCACCAAACCGACCTTCAGACCGGCCTGGGCAGTGCCCGAAACCAGCGCAAGGACGGTCCCCAAGACACCCCAACGCACACGAATAGATCCCATTTGGATCAACTAATGGGACCGACGCTCTCTGTCAAGAAAGGCTGGGGCTGGTGGAATCCTTGGGGGGCTGGAGCCCGGTCCGCGCCTGGGAGGTGGGCTGGGCCTGAGCCCGTTCCACCCGGCGAAACCGCTCACCCATGACCACGCAAAGGGAGAAGATTTCTTCGGGCCGGCCGCTCTCGGGGAGCTGAGCGACTTTATTAATCAAGAATTCGAGGCCGTGGATCACCTTCTCAAGCTGATCCGCCGTGAGCTCGCGGGTCACGACGCTGCGAAAGGCGCGGCGGGACTTCACGTCCTCATAATTGAGGTTCTCGAGGATCTTTTGCGAGTTGTAGGCCACGTTCTTGTTCCGGAGACGGAAGAAATCCTCGTCGTCCGGAAAGTAGAAGACTTTCTTGGCGGCTCGGCAGCGTCCACCCGCGAGGAGCAGCACGCCGTAGTCGCTCAAGTTCTCCAGCATGGCCTCGACCCGGGCTTCGGGCATGTTGAGGTGGGCGGCGATTTCTTCGATCGCGACCCAGTCCGGGCTGAAAGAGTTCACGTAGGTAAAGATGTCGCGGTACGCGGCGTCCGACTCAAAAAGAGCCAGGTGGCTGCGGTTGAAAGTGAACACTTCGTCAATCTCGGCGCCACGGGCGAACATGGGTTCGCGCACGGCTTGGACCTCTGAGAACAGTTCGGCGCCGGGGGCGGCGGCCACGGGAGCCGGGGCCTCGGCCTTGGCTTCGCCGGAGCGAACCTGGGCCAAGAACCGCTGCACCTGCACGGCCGCGTCGGGGTCGCCGATCTGGGCAAAGCACCACTCGAGGATTCCCTCAAGGGACTGAATGTCGAGCAGGCGGCAAAGCTTCAGCGCCTGGTCCAGGTTGGGAAGCTGCTCGCCCGCCTCGTAGCGGGAGTACTGGGGATAGCTGATGCCCACGTCCACTTTGGAGCAGAACTCCCGGGCCGAACGGAAGCGAGCGCTCCGCGCGGTCTTGAGAAAGTCGCCCCAGGTCGGGTACTTACGCTTGTGATCTGTGATGCTAGGCGTCATAGCGCAGCGCAATATTGCACAGCGGGATAAATATTGCCAGAAAAATAATGTTTCTCATTGACCCGTAAGACGCAGAGCGTTATATCTTCGCGCGGCGCATTAGATTGCATGAAGGCCGAGCCCGGCGAGGCCGGCCGACAGGGGAAACAGTTCCATGGATATGGTCCACTTCATTCCACCCGGACAGCGTCGCTTGGTGCTGCTCGCGGCCCAGACCGACACGGCCCCCGTGATCATCCACGGGTCCACGGGCACGGGTAAGGGCGCGATCGCGCGCTGGATCCACCAGAACGGCCCGCGTTCGGGCCGCCCCATGGTGACCGCCCGCCGTGACCAGCCCCTCGCGGGCGAGGCCATGCAGGCCCAAGGTGGAACCCTGGTCATCAACGAAGTGGGCGAGCTCCCCTTGGGTGAGCAGGTCCTCCTTCTCAATCTGCTCAAGACCCGTTCGGTCCCCCATCCCGGGGACAACGGCACCCGCATGCTCGTCAACGCTAGGATCATCGTGACGACGAGCCAGAGCCTGGACGCCCGCGCGGCGGGAGGCCTTTTTAACGGGGATTTGCTCAAAAAACTGAACGTGTTCCGCATCGAGATGCCGGCCCTCGAGAAACGCATTGAGGAGTTCGAGGACATCGTCCTCGGCATCCTGGGCGAGATCACCCGCGAGCTCCACAAGGAGCATCTGCGGGGCCTGTCCCCCGCCGCGTGGAAGAAACTCCGGGCCCACGACTGGCCGGGCAATCTGCGCGAGCTTCGCAACGTGCTCCGCTTTGCGACGATCACGGCCCAGGGCGACCTGGTGACCGAGGAGGACGTGCCGGACTTTGGGCTGGAGCACGTGGACTTCAGGGCCACGCGCGAAGAGTTTGAAAAGATTTACCTGCTGGAGCTGCTGCGTACGTTCAATTGGCAGATTGACCGCACGAGCGAAGCGACCCGCATGGACCAAGAATCCCTCCTGGCGAGGATGGCCCGTTTCGGGATCCGCCGTGAGGGAGACAGTGTTCCCCAAGGGGTTCCCCCTAATAACCCCTGACCTAAAAGCCGCCTCGGGAAGCTTCTGTTCCCCCCCCTAAACCCCTAAAGGCTTCCCGAGGCGGCCCCCCATTTCCCCCGAACCCGAAGGTCCCTGTTCCGCCGTTTACCGGCCGCGCCCCTATGCGCAGCCTCTGTGTCCAAGAACCTGGGATGAGTCCTACGGCGTTAGACGCGTCGTGTCAAATATTTTTCGCTTACATATCAATTACTTACTAACGTCTGTCGCAATATTTCGCATCGCATGAGAAGGGTGGGCGGTACCTGAGCGGCGACCA
>DATJFU010000040.1:0-2624 GCA_035495495.1 Bdellovibrionota bacterium | reverse complement strand
TCCTGGGCCGCCGCCTCCTGGAGACGACCCGCAAGATCACCGAGATGAAGGAGGAGCGGCGTGTTGCCCAGCTCCGCGAAAACAACGCCGGATAAGCTCTTTAAGCGGGATCTGATCAAGCTCGGGTGGGTGCTGGGCGCGCTCGCGGCCGCGGCCGCGGTCTTTGTCGTCAACCCCACGCTCTCGAGCCCGACATTGCTCTCCATCGTCTTTACCTTGATCGTGTCGCCCTGGGTGACGGCGCTCGAGCGGCGTGGAATTCCCCGCACGGCGTCCATCGCCCTCATCTTTCTGATCACGGGCCTCCTCATGGCCGTCTTGGGCGTCTGGGTCGTGCAGAACGTGGCGTCCGAGTGGGACTCGTTTCGCTCCAAGGCCCCCCTCTATTTCGCCGAATCCGTGCGGCGCCTGCAGCATCTCGAGGGCGAGTGGCGGCGCAGGCTCCCGCTTCTCGAAGGCCAGGATCTCACGCGCAAGCTCGTGGCCTGGGGGGAGACCTTTGGCCGCGAGTCCCTGGCGGGCGTACCTTCGATCGTCGGCAACATCCTCTCTTGGATGTTTCTGGTGCCCGTGCTCACGTTCTTCATGCTCAACGACGGGCTCGCGCTCAAGAAGCGCGTCTTTGGCCTCGTCCCCAACCGTTTCTTTGAGCCCACGTTCATGGTGACGAGCAAGATCATCCACGCGCTCTCCGACTACCTGCGCGCCAAGATCGTCGAGGCCTTTCTGGTGGGGCTCATGACCACCCTCGGTCTCTACCTCGTGGACTCGCCCTACGCGCTGCTCTTTGGGATTCTCGCCGGCATCACCAACATCATCCCGTACCTGGGCCCGGTGCTCGGGGCCGTGCCAGGTCTCGCGGTGGTCTGGTTCGACCCCACCAAGAGCGGCCTTTTCTGGCCGGTCCTCGCCGTGTACGGCATCGCGAACCTGGTGGACACGGTCTTTATCTTTCCGGTGCTGGTGGCCAAACTCGTCAACCTGCACCCGCTCGTGCTCATCGCAGCGGTGATCCTCGGGCAGCAGTTCGGAGGCCTGGTCGGGATGCTGGTCTCGATCCCCGTCGCGAGCGCCATCAAAGTGGTCTTTGGCGAGCTCTACGCCACGCTCTACCAGCCCTACGGCTCGCGGGACATCGGCCGCTAATCCCTGAAAAGGCTCCGCCGTCCGGTCAGGACCTCGCCGTAAAACCTGAAATCCGCGATCAGCGAGTACCACGGATGCCTGAACGTCGCCGGGCGGTTCTTTTCGACGAAGAAGTGCCCCGTCCACGCGAACGCGTAGGCCAGGACCGCGCCGAGGAGCACGAGCAGCGGCTGCACGGCCGCGATTCCACCCAGCCCGAACCCCAAGAACAGGGTCGTCCCCAAGAAGTGCAGTACACGGGTCGCGGGCTTGCGGTGCTCGCCCAGGTAGTGGGGATAGAACGATCTGAAGTCCTTGAAGCGGTTCATGGGCGTGTTCAAGGTGTTGTCACGACCGGGTAGAACTTTCAAGGTCGGGCCCCCGGGCCGGGCCAGAGGCCCCCATATTCGAGGTGGCGGGCACCGACGTTGCTTAAGGCCACCCCATGTCCCAGCTCCGCGCGCAGTCCATTTTGACCGCCCTCTTTCTCGCCGCAGCCGCGTGCGTCGGCGTCGTTTGGCTGGGCGGCTGCACCCTCTACCAGGGCTGCGCCTCGATCTACGGCGAAGAAAAGGTCATGGGCGTGTCCTTGACCGAGGCCTGCAGCCGGGGGGTGACCTTCAGACGCAAGTCGATCCACCTCGCCCACCAGGATTGCAGATCCAACTACTTCTCGGACGAGTCCATCGGCGCGTGCGAACGCGGGATCCGGCTGTACGAAGATGGCAAAGAGGGCCGCGTGATCCACGACGGCCTCGACGACAGTCAGGGTGGAATCTAACTCTTAGCGCTCTTAGGCGGCTTTTTTGCCGGCGCCGTAGTGGGCGTCGAGCAGCTCGCGCACCTTGGGGTGCACGGGGCCCTTGCAGAGCACGCGGTATCGCTCCGGCTTGAGGGCGTACACGGTGGCGATCACCTCGACGAACTGATCGGGCAGAAGCAGGTACGGGTCGACGCCCTTGGGGCGACCGGCCTTGCCGAAGTCCTTGCCCTTGACCAGGCCGAGGGCCACCTGGACGTTGGCGGTCTCGCCGGGATCCAGAAAACCCAGATTCAGCACGCGCTCTTCTTTGGGGCCGTCAAACTCGGTCTTGAAGCCCAGGGGCATGCAGCCGCAGCGGAGCACGTCTTCGATGGTGAAGAGATCGAGAGTCGTGCGCGGAAAGGTCTTGGTGTCGATGTGAAAGAAGTTGAAGGTGTGGTTGTCGCCAAAGAGCTCTTGAAGCTGCTCCTGCGTGATATAGCCGAGCTCGACGGCCGCGTCGCCGAACTTCTTGCCCGTCTTCTCGGAGTGGACGCGGATCTCGCGCACTTGCTCCTGCGTGATGTAGCCCTTTTCGACTAAGAACGTGCCGATCTTCATTCTCATAGCAGTCCCCTTCAAAACGGTCCTGGTCCTTGTTCTCATCGGAATCTCGACTCCAGAAGTTGAGTCCACGGCCCGGCCCGGGGGGTGTACACTGGTACACATGGGTCTCGAGGACCTAAGGGCTGAGCTG
>DATJFU010000039.1:0-5596 GCA_035495495.1 Bdellovibrionota bacterium | reverse complement strand
CCGGAAAATCGTGGGATCGATTGACGATCGACGCGATGTTCACCCAACCGGCCAAGCTGTCGGCCGCGGGGGGATTGAGCGTGGGGCCCAGAATCGGAACCCGGTCCGTGAGCAGGGTCACGCACTGGGGCGGGTGGCAGTCATTGACCGCGTCCGAGGCCCGGAGGGCCGCTCGACTGGGGGTGATGCTCGCCCAGAGCACCAGGGGAAGAATCGCAACCGAGAAGATCCACCAACGCACGTTCCACATCCTTACGTTCCACTTTTGCGGACCCACTGAAGTGAGTCCTTCCGCGCCCGGCCCTAGAGCAAGTCGGATGCCACGGGGCGCCACTTTTCAACGGGCTGGATTCCCTTGGGTTTTCAGGGGCCCGGGCGTCCACTCCCGCGACACCCCTGTCCACGCCGTGGACACATGGACAGGGCTGCGCCGCTCTGCAAAAATATTCATAAGGGGTATGGCTCAAAAGGGGAAACAGCGGCGGACCCGCCAGGAGCGGGGGCAGATCACCATATTGGTGGCGACGATGATCACCACCTTTCTCCTCTTCTTCATGTTCGTCGTGAACGTGGGGATGCTCGTCAACGCCAAGATCAACCTGCAGAACGCCGCCGACCTTGCCGCCTACGCGGGGGCCGCGACCCAGGCTCGCCTTCTGAACGAGATCTCGTTTCTGAACTACGAGATGAGGCGTCAGTACAAGAAGTTCCTGTTTCGCTACCACGTGCTCGGGAACATGGCGCAGAAGGTCCAGCCGGCCCAGGCGGCCGGTTGCGTGGCCGCGACCCAGGCAGATGATCAGAACCGCATCTGGACGCCGACGGGGTGCCAGGGGGACGACCTCGAGGTTCCGTCGATCTGCATGATCTTCAACCACAACGATAACTTCTGTCAGATCACCCATTCGCCCCACATCGCCCTCCCGGCGGCGACCTCCGGAATCTTGGACGGAATCACCGGAGCCCTCAAATCGCAGCTCCAGAGCCTCGAACAAATCCGCGAACAGAAGTGCTTTCACATCGGCAGAGTGAATCTCTTGGTCGCCAATCTCTGGCTCTTCAACGCGGACCCGGACGTATCCGGAATCGTTCAGCAGAGCGCGGGCGGGGACCCTGAGCAGCACCGGGACTTTCAGACGGTTCAGGTCCTTGCACACGGGCTGGGGCTCCTGCCGCGCGAGACGATCCTCACACACCGAATCAACACCCTGGAGTACTACGTCAACTTTCCACCCCAACAGGGGGTCACGGCCCAAAAGCTAAACGACCTCGTTCAGGCCAAGGATCCGGGCGGCGTCGAGCGGGTCGCGCAGGCCTTTTTCTCGGCGGCAAAGACCCTTGGACCCGCCTTTGACCCCGAGGAGGGCGCCGCCTCGGGGAGCGAAGGGCTCGAACTCACCGAACTTCTGCCGTCCGGCGGAGAAGATGGGGCCAATCTCCTGCGCCTCAACCGGATCTCCACCGACTTCGACGTCTACTACTTGCAGCCCGACCCCGGCACCCCTGACAGCGACGGGGGCCGGGACTGCCTGAACGTGCCCCACGTGATCCACGTCAAGAACATGATCATGGGATTCTCCAAGGACCTGACGGTGCTCACTTATTATGCGCTCCGTCTCAAAGCCAACGCCCGGGTCCTGTTCTCGCCGTTTGGGGATGTAACCCTGAAGGCGTATTCGGCGGCCATGCCCTTTGGCAGCCGGATCGGGCCCCAGTTGACGGCCACGGATTTCAGAAAGCAATGCGCAAAGCCCAACCAGCAGGTGGCGGGCGGATTTCTCTGCCCCTGCAACGTCTGCGTCGGCACGGCAAACCTGCCCGTCACCGCCGGCGACAGCACGGACTCGGGCTGGTGGAAGAATCAGGTCATCAACGCATTCTTTACCAACATGCGGCCACCGCCCCCACCGGGTGACCCGGGTCAACCCCTCGGTCTCGCCGACTTCGAAAAGGCCTACGGCGCGGCCATGGTTCCGAATCCTTTTGAGAAAGGTAAGTTCAACATCCTGAACGACCTTGGGGCGTCGAACACGGACCCGTTCAACGGCGAGCTCGGAAACCCGTTCATGCGCTTCTTCTCTGCCAAGGACACGCGACCCGAGTCGTTCACCTATTCTTTCTGGGCCCCCATCGTGTCCGCGGACAAGGGGGGTGCGGGGGGCGGGGGCCTTCAGCAGTCCATGGAGCAAACCCTCCATGAGACGCTGGACACGATTCCAGAAGCTGCACCCGCGATCCCCATCCTGAGCCAAGCGATGTCCACCTACGTCAACGGCCTCAGCCAAGGGCGGGGCGAAGACGGCGAAACATTTTCGGTGGTCCGTCTTCAGGACCCGCTTCGCATGATCAACCCGCTCACCCGGCAAACCGAGTCCGTCTCCGGACTCCCCCCCTCGGTCATCATGAACAACCCCCATGATTTCGTGACGTCCTGGAATGACGCAAAGGATCAAACCCTCACTGACCGGGGCCGCATCGGGTACAGCGTTAAGTTCGTCTCCTTCAAGTCCCTCATCAGCAAACAGATCACCTCGGACGGCACGACCCCCATGACCAACGACATGCCGACGGACGTCGAACCCGACTCAGGCGACGATCTCCGGGCCATCCGCCACTAAGCCAGTTGCAAAGCCTCGACTCCTTGGCTAACTTGCACCCGCACCGTCTGACGGAGGAGTTCACCATGGCTAAGAAGAAGGCGAAGAAGTCCAAGGCCCCCGCGAAGAAAGCCGCGAAGAAGGCCCCCAAAAAAGCTGCGAAGAAGGCCGCGAAGAAGGCGGCCCCCAAGAAGAAGGCTGGGGCCGCCGCTAAGAAACCCGCGGCGAAAAAATCCGCCGCCAAGACCGCGGCCAAAGCCGCCGTCGTAGGCGCGGCCGGAGCCGCCGTCTTCGCCGAAATTTCACGCCGCCCCATGGAGCCCGGCGAGTCGGAGCCCATGGTCGACGAAGAAATGGCTGAGACCGAAGGCGCCGAAGAGGGCTTTGACGAGGACTTTGAAGAAGACGAGGACCTGGACGAAGCCGCTTTCGGCGACGAAGACGAGGACCTCGAGGAAGAAGAGGCCCCCGGCAAGGATCTCGCTGACCTCGACGACGATGAAGAAGAGCCCGCCGAAGAAGAGAGCGACGAGGACATCTGACCCGGTGGGTGCGTGAGCACCCCTCGGTCTTCCACCGCATGGAAATTCGTGACGTCATCCACGGGGCGGTGACCGTGGAGGACTGGGAGCTTCCCATCGTGGACTCCCGGTACTTCCAGCGGCTCCGCCACATCAAGCAGCTCGGGTTTGCCGAGTACTCGTTTCCAAGCGCGACGCACAATCGATACATCCACAGCTTGGGCGCCATGCACACGGCGTCCCTGGCCTACCAGTCCATCTTCTCCAGCCAGAATCCGCGGTTGCGAGCGGTCCTCCGCCTCGCAGCCCTGCTCCATGACGTCGGACACGGACCCCTCTCGCACACGACGGAGTTCGCCATGCCGATGGTTTCGGCGCTGCGGATTCCGGGCGTCACCGCTTCGAGCGGGGAGCAGGCGACCCACGAACACTACACCCTCAAGATCCTTTTGGACTCGGCACTGACCCCGCTCCTCGAAGAAGCGGGCCGGCCCTTTGGTTTTGGCCCCAAGCATGTCGCCGCCCTCATCGATCCCGAGGTGCGGATCGACGACGATTTCTTTGTCGAGCGGGTCGAGGGACAGCCGGTGGACTTCAGGCCCATCCTGCAGCAGCTGATCTCGAGCGAGCTCGACGCCGATCGCATGGATTACCTCCGCCGCGACAGCAACGCGGCCGGGGTCAGCTACGGGCACTTTGATTTTGAATGGCTGGTGAGCAATCTCTCGGCGCACGTCAAGGACGGCCGCTGCTACTTGGCGCTGCAGCACCGCGCCCTGTACTCGTTCGAGGACTTTCTGATCTCGCGCTACCACATGTTTCTGATGGTGTACTTTCACCATAAGAGCGTGATCTACGACGAGATGCTGCAGCAGTACCTGCGGCACCCCGAGTGCCCGTACAAGCTTCCGGCGGACATCGACGCCTACTGCGACTGCACCGACGCGCAACTCTACGCGCATCTTTCGAGCAGCCCCAACGAGTGGGCCAAGCGGATCATCCAGAAACGGCCGTTCAGGATCCTGGTCGAGCTCCACACCGGGATCCCGGCGGGCCCCAGGGCCAAGGCCTCACAGGATCGCCTGTACGACGAGATCAAGAGCCGGCTCGAAGGCGATGGGATCCGCTACCTGACCGGCACCTCGACCGGGGAGCTGTCCAAGTACTACCGCAAGATGGCTGGCTCCGCGGAGTCCGCGCGCCCCATCTTTGTGCGCTACGACAACTACTACAGCGCGCCGGAGTTCATCCCCGTCGACAAGTGCACGGACCTCTTTCTTCGCTACGCCGAGAAGAGATCCATCCGCAGAATCTACGTCTCCCGTGAGGATCACAGGACTTTGCGCGCCCAGGGACGGGGCGCTCCGCTGTCCTATGAAGACGACGGCGTGGACCAGAGCTCGGGCCCAAAGGGCTCGGCCTCGCCGATGGACCACCAGTTTCCGTTCCCCAAGAGCTCGCGCGGCGTCGTCATGCGATAGGGCCGGATTCGGGCCCGCACCGCCTTTGGCGGCTTTCCACCAAACGGATCCCCATCCAGAAGCGAGAGCACCGGCGGCGACGCCTGAAGCAGCCGGACCATGAACGCGCGCAGCCACGGTGATGCTTGCGGAGGCCCGAGGGCCGCGAACCAAAGTTGCCAGTCCAGGCGGGGCATGTGGGGTTCCACGAACCCGGGCCGGCGCGAGGGGTCCTGGGGCTTGTACTTGAAGAGATACGGCTTCCACTCCATGCCATCCATCGTCCCTTCGACGACCACCTCGGATCGGCCCCGGGTCATGACCGCAAAGAGACCGTAGCCCCCCGAGAGTCCATAGTACGACGTGTAGCCAAGAAGGGACTCGCCCAAGTCCCCCACGGGCATCCATCCAGTGAGCGCGACACAGTGGAGGAGTCCAGCGGCGACGGCGGGAGCGAGGCCGATCCGGGCGGCCCAGGTGCGAGCCTTGCTCGGAGCGATCGTCCCGCGCGGGCTTCCCAAGAGCCGCTTGAGCTCCGAGTCCGCGAGCGCCGTGAGCGCGAGGCCCAGGGCGAGAAAGTTGAACCAGCCGTAGTTGCCGGTAAGGGCGATCAGAATCTGCAAAGCCGCGATGGTCAGCGCGGCCCAACGGCGCGGGGGCCCCGTGGACCAGAGCAGCCAGGGCAGGGCGAGCTCGATCGTGAACACGCCGGCCGTCGTGAGCTGCTGGATCCAGAGTGGAAGCTGGTGCGCCCACCAGCCGATCCAGGTGGGGAGCGGCTGACTTTCATAGTGATACGAGAGGGCCGTGAGGTCCCGCCAGGTCGGGTCGCCGCTCGCGATCTTGACCACGCCCGAGGCGAACATGAGGCGAAAGAGAAGAAACCGCAGGGCGAACAGCGCCTCGCGCGGAGCCTCGGGACGGACGGTGGGACCGGGCGCGCGGCGCCAAGGGGCCGCGAAGAGGACGATCCATCCGGTTTCGAGCAAAAGGGATTCCCACTGAAAACCCAGAAATC
>DATJFU010000038.1:0-3120 GCA_035495495.1 Bdellovibrionota bacterium | reverse complement strand
GCCCGCGCCTAAGGTCCAGTAGATCGCCCTCTTCCGATCACGCACGGAGGGCATTGCGAAGGGCCTCACCCACGCGCGCCTGGACTTCGGCGGGCAGGTCGGGCCCCATGGGCAAAGAGAGAACCTGCTGAGAGGCCTTCTCGGCCTCCGGCATGGATCCTTCGGCCAGTCCGTACATGGGCATCCGGTGCAGGGGCATCGGATAGTAGATCATGGTTTGAATCCCAGCCTGCGTGAGCTTGTCCTGCACGGCCTGCCGGTCGGCGGACGTGAGACGGACCGTGTACTGGTGGTACACGTGCTTGCAGCCCGACGCTTCGGCCGGAGTCTCGAGGCCCGGCACGCGGGACAGAATCTCGCCGTAGCGGCGCGCGGCTTCGCGCCGGAGATCATTGTAGGCGTCGATCGTGCGCATCTTCACCCGCAGCAGGGCCGCCTGGACGGCGTCGAGGCGCGAGTTGTAGCCCAGCATCTCGTTGAAGTACTTGTTTTTGCCGCCATGGGCCCGAAGCTTGCGCGCGAGCTCGGCGACCTTGTCGTCGTTGGTGCTCAGGAGCCCGCCGTCGCCAAAGGCGCCCAGGTTCTTGGACGGAAAGAAAGAATAGGCGCCCACGTCGCCCATGGTGCCGGCCTTCTTACCCTGGTACTCGGCGCCCCAGGCCTGGGCCGTATCCTCGAGCACCTTGAGGCCGCGCTTACGGGCCAGAGCCAAGATGGGCTCCATGTCGGCCGACTGCCCGTACAGGTGAACGGGCAAAATGACCTTGGTCTTGGCGGTGATCTTTTTCTCGACCTGGGCCGCATCGATGTTGAACGTGCGGGGATCGATGTCCACGAAGACGGGCTTGGCGCCCAAGAGGCTGATGGCCTCGGCCGTGGCGAAAAAGGTAAAAGGCGTGGTGATGACCTCGTCGCCGGGGCCCACACCCAGGCAGCGCAGGCCGATCACGAGCGCATCCGTTCCGGAGTTCAGGCCGATGGCGTGCTTGGTTCCCAAGTAGGCCGCGGCGTCCTTCTCAAACCCCTCGACCGAGGGACCCAAGATGAACTGGCCCGACTTGAGAACGTCCTCAAATGCCTTTACGTATTCCCCCAGGTTGCGCTGGATGTCCGGACCCAGGTCAAGAATCGGAACGTTGCCGTGGCTCATGATTATCCCTTCACCTTCACGACCGTTTCGCCGGTCTTCTGGTACTTCACGCCCGTGGAATCCACGGCCATGCCCTTGGAATCGAATTCGAGAACGTCACCGTAGGCGCTCATCCAGCCCACGATGCGGGCCGGCACGCCGGCCATCATGGCATAGGCGGGCACGTCCTTGGTGACGACCGCCCCCGCGGCCACGAAAGCGCACTCGTTGAGGGTGATGCCGCAAACGATGGTGGCGTTGGCGCCGATGCTGGCGCCGCGCTTGACCACGGTCTTGGCGTAGTCATCCGCCGTGTTGCGCGGGTACTCGCTCCGGGGCGTCTTGACGTTGGTGAACACCATGCTCGGGCCGCAGAACACGAAATCCTCGAGGACCACTCCCTCGTAGACCGAAACGTTGTTCTGGATCTTGACGCCGTTGCCGATGCGCACGCCCTTGGCCACGAACACGTTCTGGCCCAGGCTGCACTTCTCGCCGATCTTTGAGCCAGGCGAGATGTGGCTGAAGTGCCAGATCTTGGTCCCCTTGCCGATCTCGGCCCCCTCATCGACGTACGACGACTCGTGGACAAAGTAATCGCTCATGCATCCTCCAGAAGCTTTGTGGCCTGTTCGAGCACCCGCACCACGGCCGCGGCCCCGGCGCCGCCGGAGATGGGCTCCGCCCGCGTCGTGCAACACTCCAGAAAATGTTTCAGCTCCAGGGTCAGCGGCTGCCCGTCGCCCTTGAACACCTCTTTGGCCCCCGCGTCCCGATTCTTGAAGTCGGGGGAGATCCCCTTGTCGTGGAAGGTGACGGCCTGGGTGGCTTCGTCAAAACAGAGCATCCCCTTGGAGCCCACCACCGTGAGACCCCGGCGTTTCTCGGGCCAGAGCCACGAGCAATGCAGGTGGGCATGCACCCCGCCGCGAAAGCCCATGTGCAGGTAGACGTCGTCTTCTACCTTGGGCGTCAGGACGGACTGCCCCGTGACCATCACCGACTCGGGGGCCGAACCCACGAGATCCAGAAGCACGGCCACGTCGTGGACGCCGAGACTCCAGAGCGCGTTCTCGACCTTGCGGGCGGTACCGAGGTTGAGCCGCTCCTGGTGAAGGGAGTGCACGGCCCCGAGCTTTCCCTGGGCGATGAAGTCCCGGATGAACGTGATCGCCGGCTGGTACAGAAGCAGGTGGCCCACCATGAGGACGCGGCCTTTGCTCCTCGCAAGGCCCACGAGCTCTTCTGCCTCGGACTCGTGCAGGGTCATGGGCTTCTCGACGAACACATCCTTGCCGGCCTCAAGGGCCATGCGGGCCACCTCAAAGTGGGTGGCTACCGGCGTGGCGATGGCGATGGCGGAAATGGGACCCTTGAGAACCGCCGAGAGATCGGCGGAGACGCGGACCGCGGGAAAGTCCTTCTGGACCTGGGCTCGAAGCTCGGGACTGAGCTCCACCACCTCGGCGAGGACGCCGAGTTCGTGAAAGGTGCGAACCAGGTTCCGGCCCCAGCGGCCGGCACCGACCACCGCAACCTGGGTCATAGCAGGGTGACCTTACCCGGGTACTTCTCCCAAAACTTGCGGGTCGCGTAGCGGGTGTCGAGCACGTGCTTGGCGTGCTGGGTGACCCATTCGTGGTCCACGCCTTTGTGGGCCGTGAGTACGAGCACCAGATCACACCCTTTGATGAGGGACTCGGTGAGCGGCAAGCTCTCCATGGCGACACCATGCTCACGAAACGCCGGCACGTGGGGATCGTGGTAGACCACCTCGGCTCCGTCGGCCTGGAGCAGCTTGATGACCTCGATGGCGGGCGATTCGCGGAAGTCGTTGAGATCCGCTTTGTAGGAGACCCCCAGAGCAAGGACCTTGGACCGCGAAGGTGCCACGCCCAGGCGGTTCAGTGAGCGCCAAGCCTTTTCGCGCACGAACTCGGGCATCTTGCGGTTGATCTCACCCGCGAGCGCGATGAAGCGGGTCTCGAAGT
>DATJFU010000037.1:0-8932 GCA_035495495.1 Bdellovibrionota bacterium | reverse complement strand
CAGCTTGACCACGATCCTCGGCTACAGTTCGCTGATCATCGCGCGAAACCAGGCCTTCGTGAGCTTTGGCGTCCTCGCCGTCATTGGAGAAATCACGAGTCTCGCCGCCGCCGTGGTCGCGTTACCGGCGCTGCTCTTGATGCTTCAGCGGCTCCGTGCCCCCGCCCGACAGCGGCAATCGGCTATCGGTCGACGCAGCAAGTAATTGTTTGAGTCGGTCGGGCGTCGCGGGGCTCGAACGTCAGCCGCTTTTCGCTGACTTTTCTAGGGGATTTTCGCACTGGACAACTTTGGCAAACCGTTCAACTTTAGTCACAGAAAGTCTATGTCATCTTCGAACCCGCATCTGAAACGCATCCCCGCCGGACCCGTCACCAGCGCCGCTCTCCGCACCCTGGCCCATGCCCGGGTCGCCCGCTGGAACGCGCATGCCCGCAACCCCAGGGACATCCAGATCCGCACGCTGCTCGCCCACTGTCGCGCGGCGGCGGATACCGAGTTCGGCCGCACTCACGGGCTCGCAGGCGTGCGCAGTTACGAAGATTACAAAGCGCGAGTTCCACTGCGGACCTACGCGGATTTTGAGCCCTATCTCGAGCGCATGCGCAAAGGCGCGCGCGACGTCCTCTGGCCCGGGCTGATCCCGTACTACGGGCAATCGTCGGGCAGCTCCAACACCAAGGCCCAGCACAAGTACCTGCCGGTGTCGTGGGAGCAGATCCGCTGGCAGAAAAAAGCCATGTTCGATCTGGTGGCGCGCTACCTGATCTTGAGCGGCGACAAGGGTTTTACCTCCGGTTACAGCCTCGGCCTTCTGCCCCCCGCGGTGGTCAAGCCCGAGAGCCCCGGCGTGATGGTGGGCTCCAACCCGGGCATCATGTTCCGCCACGTGCCTAAACCGGCCCGGCTCGTCGCGATCCCGCGGCCGCCGATCCGGGACATCCCGGACTACGACGAGAAGCTCAAAGCCATCGCCAACGAGTACATGGACTACGACGTGCGGTCGATTTCGGCCACGACGTGCTGGTTCTCCGTGATGTTCGACCGCCTCCTCGAGGCGGCTAGGGCCCGGGGCCGTAACGTCAGCACGGTCAACGAGATCTGGCCCAACCTGAAGGTTCTCTTCGGCGGCGGCGTGCACGCCGGCCCCTACCGCAAGATCATCCGTGAACGCATCGGCCACGACGTGGTCCTGATGGACAACTACAACGCTACCGAGGGCGGCGTTTTTGCCGTCCTGGACCGCCTGGACGAAGAGGGCATGCTCGTGGTCCCCGACCGCGGCGTGTTCTACGAGTTCGTCCCCCGGGCCCAGCACGGCCGGCCGGACGCGATTCGCGTGCCGCTGTGGAATGTCGAGCCGGGGGTGGACTATTCGGTGGTCCTCACCACGTCTTCGGGCCTTTTTGGCTACTACATAGGGGATTTCGTGCGTTTTACGTCGATCTTCCCCCACCGCCTCGAGTTCTCGGGCCGGGCCAGCGGCGTGCTGTCCCTCACCCAGGAGCTCACGTCCTTCATCGAGATCGAGCGGTCCTTCACCGCGGCCTGCGAAAAGCACGGGGCCACGGTCGTCGACTACGCGGCATCGAGCGAAGTGGGCGTCGAAGGCACCGGCAAGGGCCGTTATGTCTTTTTTGCGGAATTTGAGCGGGCGCCCGCGGACCCTGTAGCATTCACCTCGGCAGTTGATGCCGAGCTACGGCGCGAAAACCGCGTGTACGGCGAGCATCGCGTGAAGGATGTGGCCATTTTGCCGCCCCGGATGGTCACCCTGGCCCCTGGGACCACCCGGAAATTCATGGATGCGCTAGGCTATAGCAGCGTCCAGAACAAATTCCCCAGAATTATTGACAACCAGCGGCGTGACCTCCTGCTGTCCATGGCGGTTAATAATTCAGATGTATCGTAGTAAGCTTTGAGTTTCTCGACGGAAGACATTAAGTCACCATTTGGGAGTACAGAAGGAAATATGAGCAACAAAATCGGAGTCTGCATTATCGGTTCGAATGGCGCGGTCGCTACCACGGTTATGGCCGGGGTTGCCCTCATGAAGAAGGGCTTGGTTCCGCGTCGTGGGATGGCCACGGAAGGAAATCTGGGCAAGGTTCTCGACCTCGCCTCGATCGATGAAATGGTCTTCGGTGGATGGGATCTGCGCGAAGACAACGCTTATCAAGCGGCTCTCAGCCACGGCGTCGTGCAAAAGCACCTGCTGGATGAAGTCCGCTCGGAGCTCGAGTCCTTCAAGCCCTGGCCCGCGGCCGCTTCGGCCAAGTTCCTCTTCAGCATGGCCGGCAAGAACATCGTCGCCTGCGAGACCTATCGCGACGAGATCAAGGCCATCCAGAAGAACATCACCGACTTCAAAAAGGCCAACAACCTGGACCGCGTGGTGATGGTCAACCTGACCTCCACCGAGAAGTTCACCGAAGTGTCGGACGTGCATCGCACGATCGAAGCCTTCGAAAAAGGCCTCGACCACAACGACGCCCGGATCAGCCCCGCGATGAAGTATATGTACGCCGCCTGCCAGCTGGGCGTTCCGCACGTGAACTTCACGCCCAGCCTGACCAAGATCCCCGCCCTCGAGAAGCTGGCCGAGAAAACCGGCACCCCGATCTGCGGTGAAGACGGCAAGACCGGTCAGACCCTCCTCAAGACGGTCCTGGCCCCGGCCTTCGCCATCCGCCAACTGCACGTCGACGGCTGGTACTCCGCCAACATCCTGGGCAACAACGACGGCCTCGTGCTGAACGATCCTGAGTCCAACAAGACCAAGATCACCAGCAAGCAGAAGCCGCTCGACAGCATCATGGGCTACAAGGTGGACAACCACCAGGTGCACATCCACTACTACCGCCCCCGCGGCGACGCCAAAGAGGCCTGGGACAACATCGACGTCTCCGGCTTCCTGGGCGAGAACATGCAGATCAAGGTGAACTTCCTCTGCAAGGACTCGATCCTGGCCGCCCCGCTCGTGATCGATCTGGTTCGCCTGATCGACCTCGCCAAGCGCAAGGGCGAAGCCGGCATCCAGCGCCAGCTCTCGCTGTTCTTCAAGGCGCCCTATCACACGGAAGGTGAAGAACCGATCCACGATCTGTTCAAGCAGAACGACCTCCTCTTGGCCTGGGCCGAGGGCGTGAAGTCCAATGCTACCGTCTCGGATCGTCGCGGTTACGAACCCGGCCGTGAGCATGTCACTTCAATCTGATCTGGTTTCAAAGTCGGACACGGAGACCCATTCGGGCACTAAATCCGGCTTAGCGATTCGCGGTGGCCGGCCAGCGGTGGAGCCTTCCAGGCACGCCCGCTGGCCGGTGATCGCCCCCGAGGACAAGGCCGCCGTCCTCGGCGTCCTGGACCGGGGAGTTCTCTCCGGCAACTTTTCCCCCGAAATTCGCGCCCTCGAAAAGGACTTTGCCCGGTACATCGGTACCGAGCACTGCCTCGCCACCAATAGTGGTACCGCCGCCCTCCACATGGCCCTGGCGGCCCTGGGCGTGGGTCCCGGCGACGAAGTCATCATCCCCGCTTTTACTTTTGTCGCGAGCGCCATGGCCGTTCTGCACCAGAACGCCATCCCCGTTTTCGTGGACATCGAGCCCGTAACCTGGGGCATGGACCCCGTGAAGCTCGAGGCGGCCATCACGCCCCGCACCCGGGCCATCATGCCCGTGCACATCCACGGCACTCCTTGTGAGCTCGACGCCATCCTGGGCGTCGCCCGCCGCCATGGGATTCCGGTGGTCGAAGACGCCTGCCAGGCCCACGGAGCCCTCTACAAGGGCCGTAAGGTGGGCTCCATGGGCGATCTGGCGGCCTTCAGCCTCCAGTCGTCCAAGAACCTCGCCTGCGGCGAAGGCGGCCTCCTGGTGGCCAATGACACCGCCCTGATCGAGCGCGCCAGTCGCACGCGCGCCTTTGGCGAGAACATCAAGGTTTCGGATTCGGCCACCTACCGCATCGACCGCCCGCTCGACTCGGACCGAGCCTACGATTCGATCGAGATCGGCTGGATGTACCGGATGACCGAGCTCACCGCGGCGCTGGCCCGGAGCCAGCTGACCCGCCTGGACTTCTGGAACGACCAGGCCCGCCGTAACGCCGCCATCCTGACCGAGCGCCTGTCCCAGCTCCCGGGCGTGACCCCGCCCACGGTGCCTTCGGACCGCGTCAGCTGCTTTCACAAGTACCGGGTGCGTCTCGACGCCACCCAGGTCGGCATCCACGCCTCCCCCACCCGCGTGCGGGACGCCGTGGTCCGCGCTCTCCGTTCGGAGGGCGTCGATGCCGTGCTCTGGCAGGGCAAGCCCGTGCCGGGCCAGAAACTCTTTGTCGAGAAGAGGGGCTTTGGCGGCGGCTGTCCCTGGGATCACGGCGCGCCCGTGAGCTATGACCTGGGCCAGTACCCCGAAACCCTCAAGCTCCTCGACACGTCGCTCTGTCTCTTCTCCCAGACCTTTCCGATCGCGCCCCAGCCCGCGGATCTCTGCGAGGCCTACGCCGATGCCTTTGCCAAGGTCTGGTCGCGCCTCGACGAGGCCCTCGAGTCATGAACTTTCGCCTCTCGGCCCGCCACGTCCTGGCTGCGGCCGTGGGCGTAGGCGGGGTCGTTCTCCTGGTCCACCACACGGGCCTCGCGCGGGTCATGGAGACCATCCGCGGATCCGCCACCTACTTTCCTTGGATCTTTCTGCTCGAGGGCTCCATCCTCGCGTGCACCGTAGCCGCCCTACGCAGCCTCTACGGCGACGTCCGCAAAAAAATTCCGGTCGGCGCCTACATCCGGGCGGGCCTCGTGGGCTACGCGGTCATGGGACTCGTCCCGGCGGGCCGGGCCATCGCCGAAGCCACCCGCGCGGCCCTGCTCAGTAAGCACGTGACCGCGGGTCGTGCGGCGGTCGCCGCCGCGCGCCTGCAGGCGGTCTCGCTCCTCGCCAACTCGGCCATCTCCGCCGTGGGCTCCATCGCCGTGTTCTCCGTCGCCGGCCGCAGCCTGGCCCTCTGGCTCATCCTCGGCAACATGACCCTCACGGGGGGCTTAGGCATGGTCCTGCTGCTCGCGGGCCGCCACTCGGGCGTGGGCTCCTGGCTGGGTCGCAAGCTGCCGCGACTGGAGCGGGGTGGAAGCGAATTCGACACCCACTTCGCCTCAGGCGACCTGATCCCTGGCCGCGCCCTGGCTTTTGAATTTCTCGGGAGGATCCTGCAGGTCCTCCAGAACTCGGTGCTCGTTCTCGCGGTGGGCGGCGTCTTTGGCGTCACGCCCGCTCTCTGCTCCGAGTCCCTGCACCTGGTGGGCGCCGCCGCGGGGGACCTGATCCCCGCCCAGTTGGGCGCCACCGAGGCGGCGTTTCAGCACCTGGCTTCCACCCTGGGCCTACAGCCTGCCCAGGCACTCTCCATCGCCCTCCTGGCCCACCTGGCTCAGGTGGCCTGGATCAGCGTGGGCGTCCTCATGCCGATCCTGCAGCCGGGAGCGGACGCTCGATCACACGTGACGTCCCCAAACGCGCCACTGCCATGATCGTGTGCTGGGGGTTGACCCCGATGTTGGTCGGAAACAGGCTGCTGTCCATCACGTAAAGTCCGCGCGTTCCGTGCACCTGAAAATCCAGGCCCACGACGCTCTTGGCGGGATCCGTACCCATGCGCGCCCCCCCGAAGAGGTGCGAGATCATGAGGGCATAGGCCCGGGGATCGAGCGGAGCGTTGTCCCAGTACTTCAGGTCGTCGGCCGACTTCAGAACGGGCATGCCAAAGGCCACGGGCCAGACTTCGGCGGCGCCCGCCGCGAACATCATCTCGCTGACGGTGCGCAGACCGCGGCGCAGGCGGGCCATGTCCGTGGGGTTCGGGTTGTAGAACACCAGATCGCGGCCCATGAAGGAGCGGATCGATCCCTCGGACTC
Organism: Bdellovibrionota bacterium; assembly: GCA_035495495.1. GTDB lineage: Bacteria > Bdellovibrionota > UBA1018 > UBA1018 > JADZFF01 > JADZFF01. The sequence goes on along the minus strand of DATJFU010000037.1, from coordinate 3,014 downwards.
GGCGCGGACGACCACCGCGGAGTTGAGCGCGTAGTCGTAATCCATGAGGCTCTTCATGTACCGGGGGCCGGCTCCCGGGACCCGGGTGGCCAGCATCTCGGACGGAAACGAGAGCGCCTCGATCTTGAAGCGGTCCGAATCCACGAAGTGCGTGGTGTTGTAACCCTGCGTGGCGCCCACGTTCATCGAGACCGGGCGGTCGAACCGGGCGGCGATCGTGGTGCCCGGGTGCGCCTGAAAGTGCTTACCCACGGCGGGGAGACCGATTCCACTCCGAGCCAGGATGCCGGGCGTCTGGACCGCGCTCGCGGCCAGGATCACGCCCCGGCGGGCCACCACGCGGAGCAGTGAGCCCGACGGCGACAGAAACCGGGCGCGGACGGCCACGGCGCGGCCGTACTTGCGCTCCACTTTGAGAGCCTGGGTCGACGTGTAGATGCGGGCGCCCTTCTGGAGCGCCTGGGGCACGTGGCTCAGGTTCATCCCGAGCTTGCGGCCCGTGCGGCAGCCCGTGAGGCAGCTGGCGCTGGCCTCGCAGCCCGTATCGTAACGGCGGATGGGCTCGGCCTTGATGTTCAGCTTGAGCGCGGCCTCGGCGAAGATCCGGTTGTGGCCGCCGAGGGACCCGGACGAGACGGGGCGCACGGCGAGCGTGCGGTCCAGGGCGTCGTAGTGGGTCTCGAGCTCGCGGTAGGTGATGTTGCCCTTGAGGCCGTATTGGCCGTTCCAGCGGTCCACGACGCGCTCGGGGGCACGGAGCGCGATGGCGGAGTTGATCGTCGTGCCGCCGCCCACGCAGCGGCCCTGGAGCACCGAGAACATGGCCCTGCCGATGGTCATGTTGGCGCCCGCGCCGCGCATCATCTTCTTGAGCGCGGGGTAGACGTCCTCGCCGAACTCCCGGGTGCGCACCCAGGGGCCTTCTTCGAGGATGATGACCGAGTAGCCGGCGGCCGAGAGCATCTGGGCCGAGGTGGCGCCCGCGGCGCCCGAACCGATCACCACGTAATCGGCGATTTCGGACTGCTCCCGGTTCTGGAGCGCGCCATCCACCACGGAGCCGGCGGGCAGGGCGTCGAGATCGTCCGGAAAAAGCGTCTGGGTCGAATCAGCGATGGCGCCCATGGCTCAAGCCTCCACCTTCGCGGTGTTCGCCCCAAGATCGGCCGACGCGCGCGGCGCCAGGGCGTCCTTGATGGCCTGCTCGGAGACCTTTTTCTGGTGCTCGGCGCGGAGGCGGTGGAACCGGCTCGTCGAGAGCTCGCAGAACGCTCCGTTGATCTTGAAGAGGATCGTCAGCTGGCGAAGCACGTAGGAGTCCATCTTCTCAAAGGACTCGAGAATCCCGATGCGCTCCTCGACCGTCAGGTGCGGAAACGTCGTGAACTTGCCCAGCATGAAGATGGGCGAAAGCGCCGCCACCCAGATGTTGAGCCGGATCCCGAGCCAAGCCGGAAACGGAAAAGTGTGAAGGGCGTCGTCCATGAAGTCACCGACCTCTTTGTCGGACAGCAAGGTCAGGCCCTGGGACTCGGCCCCCGAAAAAAGCGCGCCGAAGATCGAAGCCACCCAGGCGCGCTCAAAGCCAAACAGCGGCGGATTGAGGAGCCGCAGCGCTCCCTGGGCGATCTTGCGGGCACGAACCGCACCCGGCATCCGCCGCGGCAGCATGGGCGCCGGCGGATTGGGGGTGCCAACGTGCTTGGCCTCGCGGACAAACCGCATCACCGTGCGCTGACGGCGGGACATGAGAAACGGAATCTTGAGGGCGGCGCGGACGTTGCCGAGCTGCGCCTCGGCCAGGCATTGACCGAGCTCCTGCGCGTCGGCGTCCATCGGAAACCACCAGCCGTCGGCCGAGCGCTTGTGATCCACCACCACCGTCCGAGGACGGGTGTAATGGCCCAGGGCAAAGGTGCTGTTGGCGATGCCATAGCCACTGTGCTTGACGCCGGTCCAAGGCGCCGCCGGGATCGCCCCGGTGAACGCGTGGTTGTTGACGAAGGCCGTGCCCACGATGAGGCGGGTCGCGAGCTCACGGGCGCGGACCAGGTCCTGGGACCAGACCGAGCCGTTCAAGCCGTAGTCGCTGTCGTTGGCCAGGCGGACCGCCATGTCGGCGTCCTTGACCCGGCAGATGGGGATGACGGGCCCGAAGGTGGGCTCCTTCATCACGCGCATCGAGTGATCGCAGCCGTCCAGCACGGTGGGCTCGTACCAAAGTCCCTTGCCCGACTGCGCGCCGCCCGCGGTGACCTTGGCGCCCTTGACGCGGGCGTCGGCCACGAGCTCTTCGACGATCTGGAGCTGGCCCCGGTGCACGACCGCTCCCACATCGGTTGAGAGCGGGTCGCCCGAGGTCGAGCGGAGGGCCGAAACGGCCCGCGAAAGCTTTTCGACGAACCGGTCCGCGATCGCATCCTCGACGTACACGCGGTCGATGGCGCCGCAGTTCTGGCCCGCGTTATGGATTCCCCAGTGCATGATGCCCGCGACGGTGCGATCCAGATCGCAGTCGGCGAGCACGATGGCCGCGTCCTTGCCTCCGAGTTCCATCGAGCAGGGAATCATGGCTTCGGCCGCGAGGGCCGCAACGGCGCGGCCCGAAGCATACGAGCCCGTGAACGTCGCGGCGTCGATGCCGGCGCGCATGAGGGCCTGGCCCGCGTCCTTGTCGCCCTGAACGCAGATCAGGACGTTGGCCGGGAGAAAGTAGCCCATGAGGCGCACAAACCACTCACCCGTGCGGGGCGTGAACTCACTGGGCTTCAGGACCACGGTGTTTCCGCTCAGGAGCGCGGCGAACACGGGTTTAAAGAAGTTGCCAAAGGGATAGTTCCACGGCGCGATCACACCCACCACGCCCCGGGGCACGCGGTCGATCATGGCCTTCTTGCGAGGAAACGCGAGGGGCGAGATCGGAAGCTTCTTGGACTTGAGCCAAGGGCGGGCGACGCCGATCCAGTCCTTCATGTACTGGAGGGGGCCGACCACCTCGGACATGAGCATCTCCG
>DATJFU010000036.1:0-2519 GCA_035495495.1 Bdellovibrionota bacterium | reverse complement strand
GGTCGAGGCCCGTGGTGGGTTCGTCGAGGACAAGAACGCTGGGCTGCGACACCATGGCCCGAGCCACCTGCAGTCGGCGGCGCATTCCACCCGAGAGGCTCTCGATCGGCTGGTCCGCCTTCTCGGTGAGGCTGAACTGTTCGAGCAGCTGCTTGGAGCGCTCGCGCGCGACTTTCTTGGGAATACGAAAGTAGCTCGCGTGGCGGATGAGCTGGTCGACGACGTTGAAATCGCTGTCGAGGGTCTCTTCTTGGCTGCAGACCCCGAGGCCCATGCGGGCCTTCTTGGGCTGCAGGTGCACGTCGTACCCGCCAACAAAGGCCTTGCCCTCGGTGGTGGGGTAGAAGCCGGTGAGGCATTGGATCGTGGTGGATTTGCCGGCGCCGTTGGGCCCGAGCAGGCCAAAGCATTCGCCCGACGCGACGGAGAACGAGACGCCCCGCACGGCCTCGAGCCATCCGCCGGCCCGGGTTCGATACTTCTTTTTGAGTCCCTCGACCCGGAGGGGAGCCTCGCTCGCCACGGCTACTGGCCCAGGAGTTGCTTGACCGTCGGGAGGATCGCGCCGGACCAGAGCTCGTAGCCCTGGCCGGTGAGGTGGAGGCCATCGAACATGATCTGGGGCGAGACACCGCCCTCGGTGTCCTCAAAGAACTCCCCGATGTCCATGAGCGTGACCGCGGGGTCCGTGGCCTCGGCCTCGAGTGCCGCGTTCAGGGGCGCGATCTTGTCGCGAAACTCACCGGACCATGCGTCGACGCGCGGAAACACCTTGAGCACGAGAATTTTGGCCTGGGGGGCGCGCACCCGGATCTCCGAGAGTAGCGCCTGGTGGCCTTGGGCGATTTCTTCGACCGAGTTCACGGGCAGGTTGTTGGTTCCGATGAGGAGGACGATGACCCGGGGGGAGGCGGATTCCACCTCGCCGGCTTGTACGCGCCACCAGAGGTTCTCGACGCGGTCGCCGCCGATGCCGAAGTTACGGGCCCCGAGTGGCGCGATGTCGCGGTCCCAGACGGCCTTGCCGTCCCAGCGCCAGGAGTCGGTGATGGAGTCGCCCAAAAAAAGCAGAGGAGCGGGCCCCTCTTGCAGAAAGGCCTGGTGACGTTGAACCCAGGCTTCGTCGCGCGGCTCCGGCTGAATCACGTCGGCCGAGGCGGCGCAGGGGGCGAGGAGCAGCAGGGCGAGGGCGAAATTTTTCATCCGCCGGTTCTCGCCCGGAGGCCCCACCCAGTCAATGGGTCGTGGTTAGGGCGTGCAGGTCTTGCGAGCGGAGGACCGTGGGTTGCCGCCCGCCGAGGGGGATGCGGATCTCAAAGCCCACGAACGACTGCGCGGCGGGGCTCATGGCTCCCGCGTAGTTGGCCTCCGGCACGCCCTTGGGCACGCCCGGCAGGGTAGCGGGTTCGGTGGCCTTGAGCTCGACGGCCGTGGATTGACCCTTGTCGTCAAAGAAAAGGATGTTGAGCGACCGGGGCTTCTTCTCCGAGTACTTGCTCATCTTGACGGTGACCCCGTTGGTCTTGTGGTCCACCGTGACCTGGACCTCGGGCGAGGAGCCGCCGCTCCACACCGACGTGCCGGTGGACGTGGCCGAGGGAGGAGGCGCCGCGTGCGCGGCGATACCGAGGGCTGCCAGGACGGGGGCGAGGATCCAGTTGCGTGAAAATTTCATGGTTCCGTTGTCCCCCAAGGCATCGCCCCCGCGCAAGCCGCAGTCCGACTTTCGCTGGCGTCATTGGGCGCGCCACGCCAAACTCGGGGCATGGCGCTCTTTCTGATCCTGCTGCCCTTGGCGGTGTCCCTGGTCGCCCTCCGGCTCAAGCGGCGCCGGGCGGCGCGGGTCTCGGCCGGAGTATCCGTGGGGCTTCTGGCGCTCATGGGATGTGGGTTTCTGCCGACGGCGCTTCTCCACGGCCTCGAGGTTCACCCCGCGCTCGTCGCTCCCCGGTGGGGCGCGCGCAACGCGATCGTGGTCTTGGGAGCCGGCGACGTTCAATGGCCCGACGGGCTCGTCTCCACGGCGATCTTTGGGCAGCCCCGCGTGCGCGAGGCGGCGCGGCTGTACGTCGCGTGCAAAGCCGCCAAACGGATCTGCCGGGTGATCCCGAGCGGAGGCGATCCCACGGTCAAGGGCCACCCGGAGGCAGAGATCATGCGCGAGGAGCTCACGGCCCTGGGGATCCCCGACGGGGACATCGAGCCCGAACCCCGGAGCGCCAACACGTTTAGAAACGCCGACTACTCCCAGGTGCTGCTCCAGAAGTTCGGCCCCGACGCGACGGTTCTCGTGACGTCCGGATTCCACCTCCGGCGCGCGCTTCTGTATTTTGCTCACTTCGGGGTCGATCCGCAGCCCGCGCCCGCGGACCGTCTCGAGGCTGGGCCCACATGGATTCCCGAGGCCTTGAACCTCGTCCTCACGGACCTGGCCCTGCACGAGTACGTGGGCCTTTGGCGCTACCACCTCTACAATGCGCTTGGGTGGAATGCCCCATCGCGCAGGGGTCCGTCGGTGA
>DATJFU010000035.1:0-2879 GCA_035495495.1 Bdellovibrionota bacterium | reverse complement strand
CCCGTACCACTGGACGGTCGAAGACGAGGCGGTGTTCGACCTGCCGGCGCTCATCGAGAAGGTTCGGAGTTCAACGGCGCAGCGGCCCTTTATCGTGGGCCACAGCCTCTCGGCGTGGGTCATCGAGGGCTACCTCGCGGGGTTGGAGTATGGTGCCGACGGCCGCGTCCACCCCAACCGCGCCCTCGGGCGCGCGCGCCAGGCGGGCCTCAAGGGCGTCGTGACGGTGTCGGGCGTCTACAATCTTTGGTGGCCCAAGGCCCTGAAAAACGCCCTTTTTGACCCGGTCTTGAGCCGGGAGGACTACTATCGTTCCAACTACGAGCTCGAGGCGCTGGCGCGCACGAGTCCGCTCTACGACGTGGCCTCGCCCATGCCGAGCCTGCCGCTCTCGTGGATCGGTGACGTGCTGACCTTGCCTCTGGAGCGCATCCCGTGGATCGGGCCGGTGCTGGCCGACGCCTACCGGCACTTTCAGGACGCCGTGATCGATTCGCCGGTGCTGTCCATGTTCTACTTCGCGTCCAACACGCCGGCGGAGGTCGTGCGGTTGCACGGGGTCGACGGCCTGGAGGAATTCGGGCCCCACCTGCTCGAGCAGCTGGGCAATGGCATCGTTCAGCGCCAAACTACGTCGTATTACCACGGCGATCGGCCGGCCGATGCTTACGTGTATGCGTCGGTCCGCAAGGACCTGCGGCTGCCTCTGCTCTTCATCGCGGGCGACCACGATCGCCTGGCGAACGCCGACGTGATCCACGACGACGGCTACGCGCTTTCCGCCAGCGCCGACAAGCAGTACTGGCGCGCGGAGGGTGGCCACCTGGACGTGATCTCCGGGCGCCGCTCGGATGCCGAGGTGGCCCAGCCCCTTGTGCAGTGGTTCCGCGCGCGGCAGTAGGCCGAAAAAAAGAAGGCGGCCTCGCGGCCGCCCTCGAACTCTCATTTGTGGTTGTGCTGGCTCTCGGCGATTGGGAATCGCCGTCTCTCGTTTCAGACGCTGGGTGAGGCCCGTGCTCCCTGGATGGTGATTGGGGGGGAATGGTTCAGGAAGCCCGAGCCGTCCAACGAAGAAATGAGAGACGGCGCCCGTTTCGAAAGCTCAGTTGAGAAGGATCAAAACTTTGTGAGCTGCCGTTTCCGTTTCGGACCCCCCGTCGAACAGTAAAATGGAGGGGAATGTTCCGTTTTGGATGACGATCCGCCGAGGTGTCTTTCAACTTCCAGGGCAGCTCACGGGCGGTAATAGAGCAATCACCATGCCATCGGAATCGGGACCGTTGACGCGACAGTCCGGAGTTCGGACCGCACCGTCCCCCAACGGCTTCCTCGCAGATTTCCATTTGATTCCAAGTAATTGAATTCAAATAGGAATAGATTATTTTTTTGATCTGGTAAATACCTGAGTGTAAATGAGGTGGTACCATTTCTGAGCCAGTGGCCCGGAACGGTTCCAGATCAGGTCCAGCCGGTCAGTCCCAGTGGGTCGGAATCTTGGACCAGAGCTCGATCTGAAGACGGCTGCCCTTGGGACCCTTTTCGGAAACGGACCACTGAAACTTTCCGTCCAGATAGAGGCTGACACGCGCCGCCGAACCTTGAAGCGCCGTGTGGGTGATGGACCTGAGGCTCTGGGCAAAGTCCCAAGGACCCAAGAGCTCCCACGCATCGCGAAGGGTGATCTCACGGCCGAGGTCCAGGAGCTCGGAGATCGCGCTCGACTCGTGACCCGGACGGCGGAGTGCGTGGGGATCCTCGTACAGCGCGCCCAGGAGTCCGATGACCCGCGCAGTCTTGTGGCCCTCGAACGCGCTCGCGGCGGCGCGAGAGACGGTCTCAGAAAGGCAGAGCGACCAGTAGCCGCCGGCCATGGCCCAGGTCGAAGTCTTGAGCGCGAGCTGGTGCTCGCCGCCCGTCGAGGCCACCGCGGCCGTCGGGGAGCGATCGCTCGTGAGCCACGTGCTGTCCTCGAGCCGATCGTCGGACATGAGGTAGATGACCTGCTGCCCGCGTCCCTTGAAGTCGGAGATCCATTCGTCGAGGGCGGGCGCGATCCGGCCGCCGCTGTCGAACATCCGCGAGGCGTGGGTCACCACGAGCGGAAATCCTTTGAGCACGGGCGGAGTCGCCGTCCGTGGGATGGACGCCGGGAGTGCGCCCGCGGCCTTGCCCTGGGCGTAGGCCACCATGGCCGCCTCTTCTTGGGGGAGAAACGCGTCGGTCAGCACCTGGAGAAGCGATCCCCGTTCAACCGTCTGCCTGAACGCCCAGGCCCGTTCGGCGGGGCAGGTCGAGAGCGCGGCCAGGCTCAAGAGATCCTGTGACCGCTCGCGAAGCCAGGCATTGGCCTTCTCGGCGACGACCGCATAGACCGTCCACGGCAGAGGCGAGCGGGGACGCTGATCAAAGCTCTCGCCAGGGACCCAACCGTCCGGCGCGCCATCGCAGTCCGCGCGTAGCGTGAGGGCCCGGTCAGGGGTGGAATGCCCGTCGCGGGCCCAACGGATCGTCAGGGCCGATGGCGTCGCCTCGACGACCACGGAGCCGTCGCCGTCCGCGAGCGCCGTTCCGGCCACGGTCGTGGCCAGGAGACAGGCGCTCCAGAGGTAGGCGAGCGGTATGGTGCGACGCATCATTGCGAATGGATACCATAGGGATATGGTCAGAGAAAGTCAGGCCTAAGACCCTGAAAGTCCAGGGCTTTTAGTGGAATACGTGACCCAGCGACTCGAGGACCTGGGGGTGGAGAATCCGGTTGTCGATGAGGCGCGTGGACCCGAGATGGGCCGCGATCGCCAGAAGCGCCGCCCGGTCGGTCGTGGGCGCGTGGGGCTCGACTCCGAGCTCGGGGAGGCTCCTCAGCTCCAAGTACTGAACCT
>DATJFU010000034.1:0-4825 GCA_035495495.1 Bdellovibrionota bacterium | reverse complement strand
ACACGCGGTGAGCGTCGGTCACCGCGCAACCGTGCTTGAGCTGAACCGTAAGGGCGATGGCCTTGCCTTCGATTCCCTTGACCGGTGCCGGTATGAATCGCGAGGAGAGCGTGCCGTCTCCCAGCTCGCCGTAGGCGTTTCCACCCCAGCAGCGGACTTCACCGGTATCAATGAGCGCGCACGCGTGCCCCTCGCCGGCCTGTACCCTGGCGGCCCGCCCGCCGAGGTCGGTGACCTGAACGGGTTTGGGACTGCAGGCGGCCGTGGCCTCGCGCGCCGCCGCTTCGACACAAAGCTGGGTCGTGTTGGCCCCGAGCTGGCCCAGGAAGTTGACCCCCCAACACCAAATCTGACCTTCGCGGGTGAGGGCGCACGTGAAATGGCCCCCGACGGTGACCTGAACGGCCGGACCTGGAAGACCCTCGACCTTCTGCGCCTTGGGCTCGCAGCGCAGGGCGAGACCGGCTTCCTTGGGACAGGGTGCGCCCTTCTCCGAGCCGAGTTCACCAAAAGTGTTCTCGCCCCAGCACCAGACCTGTCCCTCGGTATCGAGCGCGCAGGCGTGGGCTTTTCCCAGCGACACCTGTTCGGCCGGCGCTTTGCCCAGGGCGACGGTTTGCGGCTTGTTTGAGCACCACATCTTCTTGCAGGGCCCGGACGTGGGCCGCTTCTCCAGGCCGAGCTGAAAGCGCTCATCCTTGCCCCAGCAAAGAACCTTGCCATCCATGCTCACGGCGCAAGTCGAAAACTCCCCCGCGCTGACCCACGTGGCCTTGAAGGGGAGCTGATTCTTGATGGCCGTCAGGTGGTTGCTTCCGAGCTGGCCCCAGTCGTTGTTGCCCCAGCAGCGCAGCAGGTTTCCTTTGGCGATGCCGCAGCTGTGGCGGGTGCCCGAGTCCAGAAAGATCCACGGTCCCTTGAAGACCCTCAGCTGCGAGATCTCGATGGCCTGACGATTCATGGCCTGGGCGCAGGCGAGCGTGCCGTCTTCCAAGATTCCACAGTCGGGATATCCCGCAGAAAGGCTCGAGACCGTTTGGGGGAATCCTTTGATCTCAAAGGCCGGCGTCTGGTCCGGCCCGGGCATGCCCGAGTCGCCGGGGCTGTAGGCTTGGGCCGGGAGCGCTAACAGGACGGTCGGGAGCAGCAGGAGTTGGCGAAGCATGGGCTCAGTGTACCTCAACGATCCGTTTGGAGCCGGACCCAGGTGGCGTAGGAGGTGTGCGCATCCTCCCAAGGAAACGCGATCAAGCAGGGGCAGTCGTAGGGGTGTAGCTCCTCGAGCTTGCGCATGAGCGCGGGTAAGGATTTGCGGGTCGTCTTGAAGAGGACGACGACCTCTCGGTCCCGCTGGATCCGTCCGTTCCACTCGTAGATCGAGCGCACGCCGTCGATCAGGTTGGCGCAAGCGGCGAGCCTCGCCTTGACCACGGTCTGCGCCGCGCGCTTCGCGGCCGCGCCCTTGGGCCAGGTGGAATACAGGGTCACTCCCGAATTCTTGCGAGGGGCCACGGGTCAAAGCTAGCGGAGAACTCCCTGGCTCTTCAAGGGCTTTCATGGTGAAACCAAGGATATGCAATTTGAAGAGGGCCCGGATTTCGCGCGCCGAATGGACGCCGAAGATCCCGTCCGTCACCGGCGAGACCAGTTTCTGATTCCCATGGCCCCCAAAGGCGAGGAGATGGCGTACTTCTGCGGCCACTCGCTGGGCCTGCAGCCCAAACGGGCCGAGCGTTACGTGGAGGAGGCCCGCGAAGACTGGGCCCGGTTCGGCGTCGACGCGCATTTTCGGAGCAAACATCCTTACTCGCGGTACGCGACGCTCGCCAAGGCCGGCTTTGCCCGGCTGGTCGGCGCCCAGGACCACGAGGTGACGGCCATGAACGGCCTGACCGTCAACCTTCACCTCATGATGGTGTCGTTCTACCGTCCCACGCGCGAGCGCTACCGCGTGGTCATGGAGAACACGCCGTTTCCGTCGGATCGCTTCGCGGTCGAATCGCAGGTCCGCTTTCACGCGGACGCGCGCGGCTTTGATGCGTCCAAGGCCGTCGTGGAGCTCAAGCCACGCGACGGCGAACGCCTGCACCGTCCGGCCGACCTGATCGAGTTCTTGGAGCGCGAAGGCAAGTCGGTCGCCCTCGTGCTTCTGGGACAGGTCAACTACCTCACGGGCCAGGCGTTTGATCTCAAGGCGATCGCCCAAGCGGCCCGCAAGGCGGGCTGCGCGGTGGGGTTTGATCTCGCGCACGGCGCGGGCAACCTCATGGATCTCAATCTCCACGACAGCGGCGCCGATTTCGCGGTCTGGTGCACCTACAAGTATCTCAACGGCGGGCCCGGCTGTGTCGCGGGGGCGTTTGTCCACGAACGCCATCATTCCACCCCCCTTCCGCGCTTTGAGGGTTGGTGGGGCAATCACGTCGACTCGCGCTTCAGGATGGCGGGGCCCTTTGAGCCCGCGCCCGGCGCCGACGCGTGGCAGATCAGCAACACCCCCATCCTCACCATGGCGCCGCTCCGGGCCTCACTCGAAATCTTTGACGGCATCGAGCGCGAGACGCTCGCCGCGAAGGCGCGCTCTCTCACCGGCTACCTGGAGTTTCTGATCGATCGTCTTCCGGGCGCGGCGGTGCAAATCGTGACCCCGCGGGACCCGAAGCAGCGAGGCTGCCAGCTCTCGCTCAAGGTCGAGGGCGTCGGCAAGGAACTCGTCGAGAAGATGCGGGAGGAGGGCGTCCTTGTGGACTTCAGGGAGCCGGACGTCCTGCGTCTCGCGCCGGTGCCCCTCTACAACACGCATGAGGATGTTTGGCGCGCCGCGCAGGCCTTGCGGACCGTGCTCTTGAGTTCGATGCGCTGAGTCGCGCCGCCTCCGAATCCTTTCTTCACTTGGCTTTCCGGAACGGTCGAGTATACCTCTCCAATTGAGTGGAGGGGATTTCGGCCCAGAATTGGGTGGGCCGTTCCGTGCCACGCCGTGAAGGTGTCCTCAAGGTCACCGGGCGCGCGAGGTACGTGGACGACTTTACCCTGCCAGAGATGGTGCATGGCGTGACGGTGAGATCCACCGTGCCGCGCGGGAAGATCCTCGCCCTCCGTTTGGACGATCCGTCCGTTCCCTGGAACGAGATCACCGTCGTGACCGCCAAGGACATCACCGGTCTCAACGTCGTCTCGCTCATCGAAAACGATCAGCCGTACCTCGCCGATGGGTTCGTCAATCACCCCGAAGAAGCGGTGGCGCTGCTCGCTCACCCGGATCGCTTCGTCTTGGAGCGGGCCCGGGCCGCGGCGAAGGTCGAAGTCGAGGAAGCCCCGGCGGTCTTCTCGATCGAGGAGTCCCACGCCGGAAAACAGCTGGTCTGGGGCAAGGACAACACTTTCAAGAGCTTTCTGATCGAAAAGGGCGATATCGGCGTGGCCTTCAAGGAGCCCGGCGTGAGGGTGGTCGAGGGCGAATACTTCACCGGCGCCCAAGAACAGCTCTACATCGAGCCCAACGGAGTCGTGGCCCAATGGTCCGAGACCGAAGGGGTGACGGTGTGGGGATCGCTCCAATGTCCTTATTATGTGCACAAGGCGCTGAAGCCCCTCTTTGGTCTCCCGGACGAGAAAGTGCGCGTCGTACAGATGGAAACGGGCGGCGGCTTTGGCGGCAAGGAGGAGTATCCCTCCATGCTCTGCGGGCACGCGGCCCTGCTCGCCAGAAAATGCGGCCGCCCGGTGAAGATGATCTACGACCGCGCCGAGGACATGGTCGCCACGACCAAGCGGCATCCCTCGCGCACCCGGATCCGCACGGCGGTCAGGCCCGACGGTAAGATCTCGGGCCACGACATCGAGTTTCTCTTGGACGGCGGCGCCTACGCGACCCTGTCGGCCGTCGTGCTCTCGCGTGGCACGATCCACGCGCCCGGGCCCTACGACGTGCCCCATGTCCGCGTGAAGTCGGCGGCGCTCGCGACCAACTGCCCGCCCCACGGCGCGTTTCGCGGGTTTGGCGCGCCCCAGAGCATCTTTGCGATGGAACGTCACCTGGACCGGGTCGCGGCGGCGGTGGAACTCGAGCCCGCCGAGCTCAGGCGTAGAAACTTTCTGGTCAAAGGCCGGTCGACGGCCACGGGCCAGGTGCTCAAAGAAGAGCCGGATCTCGCCAAGCTCATGGACCGGGCGATGAAAGAGGCCGGCTGGGTCGAGAAGCGCGCGCGCTTTGCCCGCGAGAACACGGGTTCGCGGATCAAGCGCGGCATGGGTCTCGCGACCTTCATGCACGGAGCGGGATTCACGGGCTCGGGCGAGCGGTATCTCGCGAGCGTGGTCGGCGTGGAGGGCCTCCCCAACGGCCACGTCCGCGTGCTCGCCGCGAGCACGGAGATCGGCCAGGGCACCAATACGGTTTTTTCGCAGATCTGCGCGGACGCGCTCGGGCTGGATTACGGCGACGTCGAGGTCGCGCAGCCCGACACCCGCTTCGTACCCAACAGCGGACCCACGGTCGCGTCGCGCACGGTGATGGTCGTGGGCAAGCTGGTCGAGACGGCGTCGATCTCGCTCAAGCAGGTTCTCAAGAGCTCCGGCTTCGACGTCGAAGGGCCCGAGGGCGTCAAGGGAGCGGTCCGCAAGTACGTCGCGAGCCACGGACCCCTCAAGGTGTTCTCGCAGTACAAGCAGCCGCCCGGCGTGAACTGGGACGACAAACTCTACCGCGGCGAGGCCTACGCGACCTACGCCTGGGCCTGCTACGTGGCCGAGGTGGCGGTGGACACCGTCACCTTTGAGGCCCGGGTCGAGGACTTTGTGGCCGTGCAAGAGGTCGGCAAGG
>DATJFU010000033.1:0-9229 GCA_035495495.1 Bdellovibrionota bacterium | reverse complement strand
CAAGGCCGGCGCCGGTGACGTGCCGGTATGGCTGGGCAGCGGGCTCGACGAGACCAACGCCCGCGAACTCATGTCCCTCGCGGACGGCGCCATCGTGGGCACGAGCCTCAAGACCGGCGCTTACATCGACGCCGACAAGGTCCGCCGCCTGATGGCGGCTGTCTCCGCCGCCGGAGGTCGTTGACCCGTGAACGTGGTCTGCGTGGGCGATTGCGCCGTCGATCGCTACGTCAATCTGGGGCTGGACCGGCCCGGCGGCATCACGCTGAACTTTGCCGTGAACCTGCGCCGCCTTTTGCTTCCCCAGCACTCCGTGAAGGTGATCTCGCCCGTGGGCCGGGACGCCGAGGCGGCGCTGGTTCAAAAAGCCGTGCGGGACCACAAACTCGACGCCCATCTCCCCGTGCGGGATGGTCGGACGGCCGTCCAGTGGATCGACCAACAGCCCTCGGGCGAAAAGATCTTTTTCAGGTACGATGAAGGCGTGCTGGCAGATTTTCGCATCGGACCCGCGGAGCTCCAGATCCTCAACGGCGCCGACGTGTGGGTGGGCAACGTGTACCGTCAGGTTCAGGGTTACTTTGATTCGTTCATGGACGCGGGCAAACCGCGCGTGAGGGTCGTCGACTTCACGAACCTCGCGGACTTCGAACCGGCGCTGCCTTTTGTCGAGCGGTACGCGGACCGGGTCGACGTGGCCTTCTTTGGACTGGATTCGGCCCAGGACCGGTTGATCGAGTCCTTGGGCGAGATCGCCGCGAGCAAGAATCGCGTGTACGTCATCACCCTGGGCGCGGACGGGAGTGTCGCCTTTGAGGGCGGCAAGCGTCACCGCCGCCCGGCGGACAAGGTCGAGAAGGTCGTGGATACCACGGGGGCGGGCGATACGTACGCGGCGGCGTTCATGGCGCGGTACCTCACCTCCGGCGACGTCGCGTCCGCCATGGCGGACGGCGGCCGCGAGGCAGCCCTCAAGGTCGGAAGGGTGGGTGCCTTTTGAGCGCCGGCGGTGGAATCCTGCTCAGGGCCGGCACGTGCTGGGTGTTTCACGCCTACAACCTGGGTTGGAGCGTGCAACTCAAATCGGCCGAGGACCGGATCGCCGATCCCAAGGCCAGGCGTACGCTGCAGCAGAAGCGCCGGACCAAGCGCTACTTTGAGTTCAATCCCCACCCGCTCCGCGTCTCCAAGACCATCGAGCCCATCCAGGTCGGCGGCCGTTCTTGCGCCCCCGACGTGGACATGACGATCTTTGACTTCGGCGCGGTGTCGATCGGCTATCGCTTTGAGCTCCCCATGGGGAGTGATTTAAACGATCTCATCTCGCTCAACTCGTCGCTCTACGAGAGCAGCGCCCTGCTCGAGCACTCGCGGATCGAGACGCGGACCCTGATGGATATCCTGGGTCCGTCGGTCCAGAAGCCCGAGGATGATCTGTCGGCCGAAACTTACGTCATCTTTCAGCTCCAGGACCTCGAGCCCAAGATGTCCGTCGAGGAGCTCTTTGAGCGCAACCGCACGGAGATCGCGCGACTGCTCCGCTCCGAGCCGGGGCAGCTTTCAAAAGAAGAGATCAACGACGCCACGGACCTGAGAATCTCTTACTCTCCCGACGACCTGGCCGTCATCGACTGGGACGCCACCCTTCTGATCGACCGCGCGGGCGAGGACGTCCGCAGCGTGCTCGAGTTCGTGAACGTCGAGCTCATGGAGCTGCGGCTCTTGGACGGCGAGCTGGATGACGCGCTCGACGAAGCCTACGAGGTGCTTCAGGGCTGGCCGCGGCGGTCGGTGATCCCCGGCCGGGGGCGCAGCGATCTTCGCAGGGTGGGCACGCTCCAGGTCGACGGAGCCATGCTCTTCGAGGGCGTCAACAACGCCCTGAAACTCCTCAGCGACCAATATCTCGCGCGCGTGTACCGCCTGGGATCCAAGCGTTTTCACTTGGAATCGTGGGACGAGAGCATTCTCCGCAAGATCGACGTGCTTCAGGACATCTACGACCGCATGACGGATTATGTCTCGACGGTTCGGATCGAGCTCCTCGAATGGATCGTCATCGTGCTGATCGTGATCGAGATCGCGCTGCCGTTTCTTTCGGGCCTCCACGGAGGCCACTGATGGAGCTCAAGCCTCGGGCCGACGTTTTGGTCATCGGCGGCGGGATCATCGGCGCCTCGTGCGCCCGCGAGCTCGCGTCGCGAGGCGCGCAGGTGACGCTCCTCGAGCGCGGTGACCCGGGGTTTGGATGTTCGTACGGCAACGCCGGATGGGTGACTCCTTGCTTCGCGATGCCGTTGCCCATGCCGGGCATGCTCATGAAGTCCGTGCGTTGGCTGCTCGACCCGGAGAGTCCCCTCTACATCCGGCCGCAGGTGAGTCCCGTCCTGATGCGCTGGCTCTTGGGATTTCTGGTTTCGATGCGCACGGGCAAGGCCCGGCGGGCGGTGGCCGCGCTCACCGAGATCTCGAACTACAGCCTCAAGTCCTACTCGGATCTCAATGAGCGGAGCCCCGGCATCATCTCGTTCCGCAAGGATGGCCTCCTCATGGCGGCGCAGACGGCCGGCGGCCTCGCCAGCGCCCGCCGCGAGATGGAGTGGGTCGCGCCCCACGGGATTCAGGGCCGCGAGGTGACCGAAGAAGAAGCCCGCGTTCTCGAGCCCGCCCTCATGGGACGGATCCAGGGCGGCGTACACTTTCCGGCCGAGGCGCATCTCGAACCCCTGGCGACCGTTCAGGCCCTGATTAACGAGGCCCGCGCCCTGGGCGCGCGAATCGTTTCTGGAGCCGAGGCCTACGACGTGGAGCAGATCAACGGATCCGTCTCCCGCGTGCTCACCACTCGAGGCCCCATCGAGGCCAAGGAGGTGGTGCTTGCCACGGGAACCTGGTCGCCGGTCCTGGCCAAGCGCCTCGGGATCCGCGTGCCGGTCCTGGGTGGCAAGGGCTACGCCGTGACGGTGCCCGTCTTTGAGCCGGGCCCACGCGCCCCCATCATGCTCATCGAGCGCAAGATCGCCGTCACCCCGCGGGCGGGATCGGTGCGCCTGGCGGGCACGCTCGAGCTCGTGAACCAGGATTTTGGAATCTCTCCCAGGCGGGTGACCGCGATCCTCAAGGGCGCGCGGACGTTTCTCAATCTGCCCGAGGAGCCCAGGATCCTCGAGCTCTGGCGGGGCCTGCGTCCCTGCACACCGGACGGCGTGCCCATCATCGGGCGCTCGCCGAGGCAGAAAAACGTGGTCCTGGCCACGGGCCACCAGATGCTTGGGATCCAGTCGGCGCCTGGCACGGCAAGGCTCGTCGCGGATCTGGTCCTTGGGGCTCAGCCCGCCTTTGATCCCAGGCCCTTCAGGGCCGAGCGGTTCTAGAGATCACTCGCCGGGTTCGGCGCCCGCCGGCGCGGGCGGACGGACCGGGGCCGGAGCGGGAGTGCGGCCCGAGATCTCGTCCTGAGCGATGATCTCACAGGCGTAACCCGTTCCCCGGCCGTCCGAGGAGAGCGTCACGGAGGCGAGGTATCCCAAAAAGGCGGCGCGCTCGTCGTCTTCGAGACCGCCCTGCCCATGGTGCCCGTTGGGGGGCATGTGCTGGATGCCCGGAACGCTCGAGTGGTAGTCCGTCGCCATCGCGATCGTTTCGGCCCAGGGGACCCCGGTGTTTCCGCGCGGAGTGCCCAAGAAGGCACGGAGGCGGGCGTCGTACGTATCGGCCGGCGTGGTCTCCGGAAACAGGTTCTCTTCAGGCACGATGCCCGCGTCCGCGCTGTGACAGCCCATGCAGACGTTGAGCGTGCCCTGACCCGAGGAGCGGAGAGTCCGCTGCGCGACCTCGAGGCTCGCGCGGAGCGAGGCATCCGTGCTGCTCGGGATGACGGCGTTGGGGTCTTCTACCCGTCCGCGGGCGCCGCACTCGCTGAAGATGCGACGATACGTCTCACGCGCGATCGAGATTCCTTGGGGAGGCGCGGTCGCCACCGACGAGGGTTGCGGAAACGAGGTGGAACTATGCCCACGGAGCCAGGTGCAGTAGTCGCCCGAGCCGCCTTGGGCCGAGTTATCGAACTCCTCCCGAATGCGGTCAAAGATCGGCTGGCGCGCAAAGAGGTCAAACTGGTCGGCAAACGTGTAGCTCGGGATCGAGAGGTTGTCGCCGTAAGAGAGGGACCACTCGCGCACCGGAACGCCGAGCGGCTCGAGCAGGTACCGGATCGCCGACACCTGGCCCAGGGCGTCCTCGCCCACGCTGCGTACCCGCTGGCCCTCGCGGACCGCATCGGGGTGGCTCATGCCGAGATAGTTTTCGAGATACCGGGTTTGGCGCTCGGTCTTGTGGGTGTCGAGCAGGGCCTGGTTGGTACGCGTGTCCTCGCGGACGGCGTTAAAGAGCTCGCCCGGTAGGCCTCGCATCTGCGTGGCCGTGCCCCCGGTGTCGGAGTAGGTCCCGGTCGCGGAGCAGGCGCCGGGCAAGGGCTCCCAGCCGCCGCTGCAATTCGAGCCGTACTGATATCGATAGCCCCCGTCCCCGCAGCGCAGCCGGCAAACCTTGTCGTACGCGATACCACCGCCCGGACAGTGGGGTAGCGCGTGTTGGCAGGTCAGGCCCGTGGGGCCCCCGTTGGTATCGCCGTCGAGGGGCCGCAGGCCGGCCGTCCTGAAATAATCGTCCGCGAGGATCCGGGCGTTGGTCGGCATGAGCGAAAGGACGTCCTCGGCGCTCGTCGAGTAACACTGAGTCACGTAGGCCAACGAGTATTTGATCTCGTCGAAGTCAGGCCGCGCCTGCAGGGCGGTCTGGATCTGGCACATGTTCTGGTTGGTGGTCTGGTCAAACGCCATGTGGCCGAAACCGGCGAAGTCCGAAGTGGCCGAGTCCCAGTTCTTGAGCTCATCGCGGGGCGGAACGTGGGGAATCCTGAAGCCACTCAGGCTGCCGAACTTGCCCTCGCCCGCCGACGGCTGGTAGGGCGCATCGTGGATCTGCTGGCGGATGTAATCCAAGCGCTGTTGGTCCGTGTCGAGGTGAATGGGATTGCCAGCGGCGTCGCGGGCGGGATCGGGCGAGCCGGGCACCCGCGGGACGCCATCCGCCGGTGGGACCGTCAGAAGGGCCCAACGGCTCGGTGGGCTCGAAGGATGTTGGTGGTCGGCCGCGGCGCGGTCCATGATCCGCAGGTACTCGGCGGCGATGGGAGAAGGGTTGCCGTCCGGCCCGGGTTCCAACACATCGTCACGGGGTGGAATGAAGCCGGCCCAGGCGACGTAGGTATCAAAGTTGGGTCGAGACTGGTTGCGGTGGCAGGCCACGCAGGTTTCGCGTGCGTCGCGCCTCACGTGGGCTGCGGCGGTTGTCGGGGGCGGCGGAGGGGATTGGGTCGAATTTCCGCCGTGGGGCGAGCCGTGTGCGGCGCAGCCGCGGGCGGGATTGCCCCCGGACGCCGGCTGGTCAAAGCAGACTTCTTGAAAGTCGTAGCGTCCGCGGGCGCCATTCCACCGGATGACCTCGACGTTGTTGTACCCGGGGGCGTTGGGGTCGGTGTTGATGGTGACCCAGAGCTCGGACTCGGGACTCTTGAAGGCGATTCGGGGGTAGCCGCGGCTGGTGCCCTGCAGACTCTTGCTGTCGCCGATGAGGATGAAGTTGTTGGTCATGCGCGGGTCAATCTCGCGCATACGGCCCACGAAGGCCTCGACGGAGGTCAGGTGGCCGGTCTCTGCCTCCCGCATGACCCGGTCAAAGTTAGAGAGCACCGCGGGCTCGCACTGGCCGCAGGCCTGGGTGGGGGGATCGGAGGACGATCGGCACTCGGTATCGAGGCGGGTCGTGGCCTCGATCGGGCTGGGGACGGACAGCAGGGCAATGGCACAGGCCAACGTTCCGCAAAGCGAACGAATCCAAGAGTTGGTCAAAGGAATCCCCCGATTCTCTTCTCCTATTATGTCTATGTACGAGTAATTAGGTCAAAAATTAGTATGGACTCTTGTAGATACTTGAATTTTAAGACTTATCTCGTACAGGGCGTATAAGGCAGGGCCAGGAGCAAGGATCGGGTGGCGCGGCCCACGTGCGAGAAATCCGCCCCCGTCTCGGTCAGCAGTGCTTGGGCAGACTGGGGGTTGAGCTGGGCCACCATGGCATCGGCCTGGTAGCTCGGATCGTGCTCGAGGTCGTAGCCGGGGTCCTCGGTCATATGGGGTCCCATGGCTTGGACGACGGCCGCGTCCAAGGCCGCCGCGTGCCCGGCCGAAAACTTCGCGGCCTCGAGGAGCAACGCCTGCGGACTAGCCACGCTCGAGGAAAAGAAGGCCGGCTCCGCCCTGAGCTGGGAGGCCAGATCGGTGAACTGAGCCATCTTGGGATCCGTGTACGAATGCCGAAGGGCGTTCGTCACGAAGTCCTCGTAGGCGTAGTGCCGGTTGGCGACGAGCTGGGTGGTCTCTTGCTTGATGCGAGCCTTCTCAGGAGAGACGACGAACTTGGCGTAATAGAACCAGTTGGCCGAGGGCACCGCCTTGGCGTGGTACGGCTGGCCCAGGTCCTGGATGTAGTGCAGGGCCCACGCGGCGAACCGAAATCCCCAGTACGGGTGACCCTTCCTGAAGGCCAGCGAGGCGAGGCGCGAAAAAAGTTCCACGCGATCCGGGACCATGCCTTGGGTGATCTCACCGGCGAACATCTTGACGAGCCAGTTCTCGAACCAGAACTGCATGTGGAAGGGGGCCTTGTCGGACTCCGTGTGGGCGTTGCCATAGGGACGATCGCCGTAGCCGTAATCCGGGTTGTCAAAGAGCTCAAAGTCCATGAACCAGTCCGGCTCATCGACGTAGGTCAAATAAACTCGCCCCGTCTGCATCTGGCTGCCGACCGACACCGGAAGCAAGGTCTCGGGCCCCGCGGGGTTGGGATGCAACATGCGGAGGGCCAGCTGCGGCTCGTTGGGCAAGGAGCGCGATCCCATCGGAAACTGCGTCTTGGGATTGAGGCGGGCCGCGTGGATGAACTGACCCACGTCGGGACGCCTTCCGTCAAACCCCTGGGCGGTAAACCGCTTGGATCCCCTGTCACGGAGCCAAAGGTAGTACTCGCGAAACAGGGAGCTCAGCTCCTCGCCCTCGGGCTTCACGAATTCGTCCAGGCTCTCGACCCTGACCTGGTTTTGGAGACACCCGAGGTCCGAATTCTCAATGGCGCGGGCGGTGACGAGGTAGTGGCTGCCCCAGGCGAGGGCCTGGGAAGACGAGCCCGCCGCCACGATCATCGCCAAGGCGATCGAGACGGCGGGCCAAACCATCAAAGGGGGACGCGAGTTGCGCATCCTCCGAGCTTATCAGAAGGGGGTGCACTGGGTGATCTTGAAGTCCACGCTACTGCCGCCGTACTGGGTGCCCGGGCAACAGTCGTCGGCCTTGAGGTCCAAGAACGCCTCCTGGCAATCGCCGTAGCTCGCGCCTTGCACGAAGCAGGTGTGACCGATGGCCTGTTCACTCCAGCACGTATGGATCCCTTGCGCCCTGAACAGGGGGTCCGTCGGAGTGGTGAAGGCCTCGAACTTTCCGTTCGCGCCGCCCCCGAGATCATTAAATAGCCGCATCATATCAATGATATAAGCCGAGTTCTCAGGCAAGGTATACACGGGCGCCAGGCACTCATCCGCCCAGGGGCCGGTCGAGGCCAGGCACGTGCGGTGGATGTCCCCCAGCTGCTTGATCCTCCCGTCCAGGGTCGGGAGCTCGTCCTTGGCCGCCTTCAGCCGCGCGGGCAGAAAGTACTGGGCGTGGGGATCCTGACCCGTGACCAGGCGGGCGATCACGTCACGCTCGGCAAAGCGCTGGCGGTACTCGTCCACGAGGGCCAGCAGGCGGTCGCGCTTGAGCTGGCTCAAGCCCACCAACGAAGAATCCGGCAGAAACGGAATCTTGGTCGCGGCAAAGGCGATGGGCGCGTAGTGGTCCGCGGTGAACGTCTTGATGAAGTCACCGAGCGCGCGGCTGATCTGCTGAACCTGATCGGTGCCCGAGGTGAGCGCGACGACCGAGCTCTCGAGCGCCGCGATCCCGCCGCCACCCGTGGCGCGCACGGTGATGTTGAGACGGCCCTGGTGCGAGGCGGTCTGCATCTCCTCGTTGAAGGCCGACTTGAGGCTGCCCGAGATCGGGCCAAAGCCGCCGCTCGCCGAGGCCGAGTTCGCCACCTTGAACATCAGCGAGTCGGAGGCCGACTCGATGGTGATCATGGCGTAGACCATGGCGCCGCGGCGCTCGAGCGCGACGTAGTGCGAGCCGCACATATCGATGAAGCCGGCGTAGTCGCCGTGGTCCAGAAGCGACTGCGGGTAGGCGGTCAGCTTGGGGATGCCGGTAAATGCGCGGGCAAACTCGCTGCGCGCCCGGACGACCAGGGTGACGGAGTTCTTGCTGGATGTGACGGAGTTTTGGAACTGAAAGCTTCCACCGCCTCCGAAGAGCCCCAAGAAAGAGGCCTCGGCCGACAGGTCGATACCGAACACGTTGCGGAACTCCTCGGCCGACGACACGACGTAGGCGTCGAGCTCGGTCGTGAGCGCGCCGCCGGGGGCGGTGACCTGGGCGGTGCCCTGTCCGAGGGGGCGCACGCCGGCCCCGCCGGGGGTGTTGAGCGCCGCCTGATAGGCCTGAATCACGTCGTCCCAGTTGCCGTTGGTGGGAGCGTCGAAGTTGAGGCAGCGGTTCTTGAGCACGTCGATGCGGTTGGGTTCGAGCCCGCGTCCCAGCTCGAGCACGCTCTGGGGGTGGAACCCGAACCAGAGGGGCTCATCCGCCCATGCCGAGGGCGTGAAGCCCGAGGTTGTCAGGGCGATGCCCATTCCCATCCACGAAATCCATGAGTACGGTCGAAACATTTCTTCCTCCTGCTTGATTGAAGCGGAGTCGGCCTAAGCAATCCGCGTGCCTCGCCTGAATTCCACCAGACCGGGACGCGGACCCGTGGGGGTGGAATCCGTTGTGGGGAGGTCCCGACGGCTGTGGGGAGTTCCCCACACGGTCCGAAGGCCGGCCCGGCGGAGAAGGCCCTAGGCGTGAGCAGCGCCGTGGCATGGGGGTTGCTCTTGGGCGCGCGCAACCAACAATCGGCTCGAGATGAGCCTAAGGAGGGGTCATGGGACTCAAAGTATCGGGAGCTTTCGCTGTGGCAGCGGTGGCTCTCTTTTCGATTCAGGCGTTTGGTGCGGATTACACGCAACCGGCGC
>DATJFU010000032.1:0-5612 GCA_035495495.1 Bdellovibrionota bacterium | reverse complement strand
CAGGAGCAGGGTATCGAGGGGCCGTCCCAGACGCTCGCGGCGGGTGAGGCTGCGAATCCGGTGAAACGCGAACTCGTCGACCACCATGAGGGCCGTGTAGAGCGCGAAAACGGGGAGGCAGATCCAAAACATAGGGGTGTCTCCTACTTCACGGACTTATCGGCCGAAGGAGGAGACGCCTTGACGGTGGCGTCAGGAATCTGGCGCGGGGTCCGGAATCGACCGCAGGAGCAGAAAGTCACTGTCGTGGAACTGGTGCAGGTAGGCGCTCACGTCGTCCACGGCTCCGCGAATGCGGATGGGGCCACTGATGCAGAGATCCGATTTCTCGGCCGGGGTGGGCACGTGGCCGTCGGGCCAGCGGTCGCCCTGGTCGGCCGGGCCGAGGCAGAAGCGCTGGATGTCGCCCAGGAGCATGTCGCGGGTATGCGCGAGCTCAGCTTGCGCGTCGGCCTGGTCCACGGCGCGGAGCTGGCCGTTGGTGACCATGTAGCGCTCCAGATCCTGGATGTGACGCGCGACCCAGGTGTCGTCGCGGAATCGCTGGGGCAAAGTGTTCAGGTTGGCGGCCACCATCGTCGCCACGCGCTGTCCTTCGGGATAAGCGCCCTTGAAGCGGTTCCAGTTGCCGACGACGTCGTTGCAGATGATGTTGCGGTCGCCCTGGCTGAGGGGGTTGGCCACGAGGTGGCGGCCTCCGTAGTAGTAGGGGGCGTGCGTGACCTCGGTCGAATTGGAGTCGACCTCGCCCAAGGCGGCGTCACAGATTCCACCACAGGAGGCTGCCGGATCGCTCGAAGGGGAGCCGGGGGTGCCGTAGAACGACTGCCCGTAGTCCGAGAGGGGAAAGCACGCGGCCTGGGTAAAATACACGCGGTCCGTGAAAATCGAGTTCTGACAGCCCAGGTCCGTGTGGGCCGCGTAGGGATCGTCGTGCCAGGCGCGGTTGTTGGAGTAGTAGTGCAACACTTCGTGAAAGAGATCCGAAGCGAGGTTGTTGATCCTGCCCACGCGGAGGTCCGTGCCACCGGCAATGTTCAACGTGGTCACATAGCTGTGGTCCCAGATGTGGGTCGTCGCGAGGGGTCCACCCAAGAGCCCTTCTTGCTGGACCGTCGTGTACTGCTCGGTCGTCGCGCCGTATTTCTTGTCCATCACGGCGCATTTGAGGCGTAGGTGCGCGAGTGTGCCGGGGACGTTGGTGGGATCGGGGAGATGGAGGGCCATGTTGCAGGTCGTGGCCTGCTGGGAGGCGAATTGGACCGCGGCGTCGAGACGCGCGAGGCGCTGGGCCCGGTCGTGATCGTTCAGGCCGTCGAGACAGGTGTGGTCGATGATGGTGCCGTTATCCAGCGTCACGCCCTGGGTGGCGGAGTCCAACGTCATGCGCGCCCAGCGCTGAAGCTGAGGTGAGAGCGGCGCGCTGAGGCAATCGGGCCCCTCCAGAGTGAGGCCGGCGTGGGCGGTTGAGCTGATGAGGGCGATGACAGCGAGAAGAATGGATCTCGTCAATGGGTGCTCCCTGTACTCCCAGACGATCCAAAGACCCCTACTTCCAGTGGGGTCGGGTCAAAGACCTTTCTCAGCATCAAGAAATCGCCATCCTCGTACTGGAGGAGGTGCGTACGGACGTGGTCCATCACACCGCCCAGGCGGATTCGCCCGTCGAGGCAGAAGCCATAGAGCTCACTCGAGTTCATGCCGCTCGGCACGGGTGCGCCGGGCGCGCAGAGCCTGGCCGACTCACTTTCGATGCGCGAGCGGAGATGGGCGAACTGCGCCAGGGCGTCCGCGCGCGAGCTGGCCGTCAAGATGCCATTGGGAACGAGGTAGTCGCTCAGGTGCGGAATCAGATCCCCGACGGGCGTCGTGACGATGCCGGCAGGGATGTGATCGATGGAGCTTCGGAGCAGGGTGAGCGTGGCGCGGAGGTCCGTCGCGGCATGGGATTGCCGTCTTTGGGCGTCGGCGATCCGTCCACAGATGATGCGGCGGTCGCCTACGGTCAGGGGTTTGGCCACGAGTGCGTCGGCGCCGTAGACCCAGGGCTCGAGGTGGGCCTCCTCGATGTCGTCGACGTGCCCCAGGGCCGCGTCGCAGACGGCGGGGCACGCGGCCGCGCCGGTGGTGGCGTCGTAGTACGCGCGACCGTTGATGCTCATGGGAAAGCACACGGCCGACATGAAATACACCCGGTCGGTGAAGAGCGAGTTGTTGCAGCCGTAAGAGGGATGGTGCGCGTCCCCCTCGTTATGCCAGGTGGTGTTGTTGGAATAGAAATGGAGCATCTCATGAAAGAGGCTCTTGGCGACGTCGGTGATCTCTCCCCGGTCCAGGTCGGAGATGGCGCCCACGTTAACCGTGGTCTCGTAGCTGCGGTCAAAGTGATGGGTGGTCACCAAGGGCATGAACAGGCGCTGCGTCGGATGGTAGCCGTGGTTGACCACCTCGTCGGTCATGGCGTTGGCCGTCCCGTTGTACTCCTTGCAGTGGATCCGCGTGTGGGCCAGGGTCGGGCCCACGTTGGTGGGGTCTGGCAGGTTCGTGGCCTGGTGGCAGGCGTCCGCCTGCCGGCTCGCGAACTGGACCGCGGCATTGAGGCGCGCCAAACGCGCGGCGCGGGCCGTGCCGCTCAAATGGTCGACGCAGTCTTGGTCGATGATGGTGCCGTTCTGGAGCGTGATGCCCTGGGTGGCCGCGTCTACGGTGTCGCGGGCCCAGGTCGAAAGGGCACCCGCCCCGAGGTCGGTGGGGGGGCAGTCGGCGTTGGCCTCTAGAAAGCCCGCAAAGGCCCAGAGCGCACCGGCTAGAAAGATGATTTTAGATAGCGTGTTCTTCAAGGCGTGACCCCCGGGCTCGTGATGGCAGAAGGATCTTGGGCGCGGCGATGGGTCAGGTAGTCGACGTCATCGGCCTGGAGCATGAGGGTCGCGACGTGGTCCAGGAGCCCGCGGATCTGGATGCGCTTGGTGATGCAGAGATCGCTGCGGTCCGTGGCGTCGATCCCGTCGCCCGAGGCGCCTGGAGCGCAGGCCCGGTCGATCCGATCTTCGGCGTCGGCGCGGAAGGCGCGGAACCGGGCGAGGGCGTCTTCGCGGCTCCGGGCGCGGAGCGTGCCCTGGAGGGGAAAGAAGCGAGGGATGTCGTGGAGAAACGCTCCCGCGAGGGAGTTGCGAAACGAGGTCGGGAGCTGGCTCTGGACCCTCGCCGACAGCTCTTCGACGTGGCGGGTCTCCGTGATGATGCCTTCGAGGCGGTCGTAGCGTGAGTGGATGCGGCCGCAGATGACGTGGCGGTCGCCCGGCGTGAGCGGATGGGCGAGGGCGGCGTCGCCGCCGTAGAAATCGGCGGCATCCTCGCGGGTCGCGCGGTCGGGCTCATTGCCGAGGGCTTCGTTACAGACGTTGTCGCAGCCGGCGGCTCCGTTCCAATGCCCGTCATGAAAAAACTGGCCGCCCGCGCCCCCCATGGGAAAGCAGACGGATTGCAGAAAGTAGATGCGGTCCGAGAAAGCCGAGTTGGTGCAACCCGTGGACTGGCGGGCAAAGGTCTTGGAACCCCACTCGTTGTGCCAGTCGTTCTGGTTGTCGTAGAAGTGGAGCATCTCGTGAAAGATCACGGCGCCCTCGTCGGTGATGTTGCCCGCGTCCAAGGCCGAGCCCGGCCCCACGTTCAAGGTGGTCTGGTAGCCGTGGTCGTAGTGGGCGGTGGTCTGAAAGGGGCCAAAGAGGCGGTGCGCGGGATCCCAACCGTGGCTGACGCCCCACTGGGTCCAGCCCTCGTAGCCCCCGTCGAGCGGGCGGCAATGCACGCGGAGGTGCTGAAGGGTGGGGCGGATGTTGGTCGGATCCGGAAGATGGTAGGCGGTCGTGCAGGCGTCGGCCTGGTCGGCGGCGAAATTGAGGGAGGCCTCGAGGCGCGAGAGGCGCTGGGCCGCGGCCTGCTCGCTCAGGCCCTGGACGCAGTCGAGGTCGATCACGGTACCTAGGCCCGGCACGATCACGCCGTCACCGGCCGCGGTCACAGTGGCGCGGGACCAGCGCTTGATGTCGGCCTCGATCCCACGAGGAGCGCAGGCGGCGTGGGCGGAAGCACCGGCGAGGGCGCTTGCCATGGCGGCTAAGCCCAGACACGAACCCATATAAAGGAGGCGGCCCCGAATTCGTCCCATGCGAGGGATAGAGCAAGGGCGGGGCCAGCTTGCCGGCGTCAGGTCGAGCTGTGGGGGAATCCAGGATCCCGCAGGGGCGGAATCTGCTTAAGAACTGGGCATCTGCGCGGCGAAACCGTAGGTCAGCGGTGACACAGGGGAATTCTGGCCAGCCCGCCGCGCGTGGGGCGCTCGAGGACGCCCCGCGCGGCGGCTGGGGTGAATTTCGGACGAGATTCCACT
The DNA here is from genome assembly GCA_035495495.1 of Bdellovibrionota bacterium. Taxonomy (GTDB): domain Bacteria; phylum Bdellovibrionota; class UBA1018; order UBA1018; family JADZFF01; genus JADZFF01. The sequence goes on along the minus strand of DATJFU010000032.1, from coordinate 1,219 downwards.
CTGCATTCACTCCAGCGGGTCGCGCGGGCGCCTCAAAACGCCCGAGCGCGGCCCGGCTGGCTGAAGTTTTTATATCTGCCGAAATCAAAGGACCCAATTGCCGCTGCTTTCCGGACAAGACATCCGATTGCGCCCTCTTTTGCGTGAGAAATGGCCCTCCTTCGGACAGTCTGTCCGGAAACAGCCCTTACCTGCGTCGGCGCTCGCCGATGTCGGGGGGAAAGGGGCCCTGGATCGGGTCCTCGGGCCAGGAGTGGCGGGGGTAGCGGCGGCAGAGCTCGCGCCGGACGGTGGCGTAGTGGTTCTTCCAGAAACCGGCGAGGTCGGAGGTCACCTGCACGGCGCGCTTGTTGGGCGCGAGCAGGTGGATCGTGACGGCGGTCGAGCCCACGGTGGGGCTCGCTGACATTCCAAAAAAATCCTGAAGCCGGCTCTCGACCCAGGGCGGTTTGCCGGGCTCGTAGTGGATGCGGATGCGCCGGCCGCGCCCCAGGGTCACGTGCCCCGGCGCCGCCCGGTCGAGGGCCGTGCGCACCTCGGCCGGAAGCGATCCCAGAAGCAGCGGCTCGAGCTCGACGCCCTTGAGCTCGCTGAGGCTCGTGAACCCGGCGAGCGCGGGGGTCAGAAGCTCGCGCGGGGCCGTCGCCCCCTGCGGACCCACGCCGGCGAAGGCCAGCCGGCGCACGAGGTGCTCGAGGGCCTCGGCATCCTCGAAAACGGAGAGGCGGTTGGCTTGCGGATCGAGGAGCGCGTCGACGAGCGCCTGCGCGCCGGCCTCGGAGTCCGTCGCGGCGGTCCGGGTTTCTTCTAGGACGAGCTCGCCGTACTTGAGGCGCCAGATTTCTTCGGACCGGCCCCGGGTGGAATTGAACTCGGACACGGTGGACTCGGTCATGAGTGACGGCACGAGGTCCAAGAGCCAATCCCGCTCGATCGGCGCGGCGGCCCGGAGGCGCGTCGCGGTGAAGGCACGCCCCTGCGTGCCCCGTGAAGCGTCGCCCTCGTCGGCGTCGACCGCGACGACGTACTCGGTTCCGGCCGGCAGCGCGCGGGCCTGGACGGAGGCGGACCCGCCGGCGCACATGACGGCTTCGACCCAATCGTCGTTTTGCCGGCGAAGCTTGGCGACCCGGTCCGGAAACGCAGTGAGGAGCGCGCGGGCCAGGTCACCCTCGAGGGTGCTCCCGGCCCGGGGGGCGCCGGCCAAGTCCGAGAGAGC
>DATJFU010000031.1:0-2858 GCA_035495495.1 Bdellovibrionota bacterium | reverse complement strand
GAGCTCGAACGGGCCAAGCAGGCCGAGGCCTGCCTGATCCTCGTTCGCGGCACGCCCCAAGGCCACAAGTACGAGCTCAGTCATCCCGAGATGACCCTCGGCCGCGATCCCTCGGCCGACATCTGCATCGCCGATCAGAGCATCTCCAAGAAGCACGCGAAGCTGGAGAAAAAGGCCGGCAAGGTGGTGCTCACGGATCTCAACTCTTCGAACGGCACCCAGGTCAACGGCAAGAAACTCGCTCCCAACGAACCCATGACCCTCGGCAAAGAGGACATGATCAAGGTGGGGAGCTCGATGCTGAAGTTTCTCCCCGCGGGTGAGCTCGAGACGCTTTACCTGGGCCAGCTGGGCGACGCGGCCCACGTGGACTCGATGACCAAGATCTACAACAAGGGCTACCTGCTCGAGGCCCTCGAGGCCGAGTTCAAGCGGGCCAAGGCGCTCCGCACGGACTTCTCGGTGCTCTTCTTCGACATCGATCACTTCAAGAAGACCAACGACACCTATGGCCACGACGCCGGTGACCATGTCCTCAAAGAGTTCACCGCCATCATCCGCGCCAAGCACGTGCGCCCCAAGGACGTGTTTGCCCGTTACGGCGGCGAGGAGTTCGTCCTTCTTCTGAGCAATACGGCCATGGCGGCGGCTCAGCAGATCGCCGAGACCATTCGCTCGACGATCGAAGCTCACGCCTTCATCTATGAGGGCAAGCGCATCCCCGTGACCAGCAGCGTGGGCGTGGCCGAGCTCTCGTCCGACGTGGAAACCTCTGCCACGCTGCTCAAGAAGGCCGACAAGGCCCTCTACGAAGCGAAACAAGGTGGAAGAAACCAGGTGCGGGCAGCGTCGTAAGACGCGCACCGCATCAAACTTGCCTACCCGTCGCCGCCGTGGTCTCTTTTCGCGGTGATCGATACGACTTCCACCACCCGCCCCAAGGTCCAGCTCCTGCCCGAGCTCGTCGCTGAGCGCATCGCCGCGGGTGAGGTCGTCGACCGCCCGGCCAGCGTGGTCAAGGAGCTGGTCGAGAACGCGCTCGATGCCAAAACGACCGAAATCACGGTTCTCCTCGAGAACGGCGGCCGCGGAGTCATCGAAGTCATCGACAACGGCTTTGGGATGGAAGCCGACGACCTCGAGCTCGCAGTGCGCCGTCACGCCACGAGCAAGATCCGCTCGGTCGAGGACCTCGAGCGTCTGGCCACGCTCGGATTCAGGGGCGAGGCCTTGCCCAGCATCGCCGCCGTCGCGCATTTTTCGCTCATGAGCCGGGCGCTCGGCGCTGAAGACGCCCACGAGGTGAGGCCCGACGGCGAGTCGGCCCCTCGCGCCAAGAAGGTCACCCACGGGCATTTTCTGGGCTCGCATCACGGCACACGTGCCAGGGTCGAATCGCTTTTTTCGACCGTCCCAGCCCGACTCAAGTTTCTCAAGTCGCCACGGTCCGAGGTGGCTCAAGTCCGCGAGTGGCTCGAGCGCCTCTCCCTCACGCGCCCCGAGGTGGGCTTCAGGCTCGTGAGCGAGGAGCGCACGGTTCTGCAGCTGCGGCCGCAGAGCCAGGAGCAGCGCGCGCGCGCGGTTCTGGACGAGGGTGGAAACTACCCCCTCGTGTTCAGGGAGCGTGGGCCCCAGCGGTTTGACGGCGGCGACGGCGTCCGTATCCGGGTGGCCTGGCTCCAGGGTTACAGCGGCCCCGGCGCCCGACGCCTTCTTCAGGTGGTCAACGGCCGCGCCGTGCGTGACCGCATGCTTCAGCAGGCCATGCTCGCCGCGTTCAGGCAGACGCTCCTCCCGGGGCAGTATCCCGCGCTGGCCCTGATCCTCGACGTCCCCGGGGACCGCATCGACGTCAACGTCCACCCGGCAAAGACCGAGATCCGCTTCGCCGAGCCGGGCCCGATTTTCACGGCGGTCAGCGGGTTTCTCGCCGACCTCATCGCGCTCGAGGGCGCGCCCGCGAGCGCTCGGGCGCCGCGGCTCACGCTGGTGGGTGGAACGCAGACGCAGTGGAACCAACCGCGGCCACTCGAGAAGACCGAGTCCCTTTGGACCGCGGCGGAGCCGGCGGCGGCCGCCGGCGAAAGCGCGGGCGCCCCGGTGGCGACCCCGTCGGGAACGCCGGCCGCGCAGCCCCTGCACGCGCTCTCGCACGGGCGTTACGTCGGATCGTTGTTTCAGACCTACCTTCTCTTTGATCTCGGCCAGGAGCTCGCCGTGATCGACCAGCACGCGGCCCATGAGCGCATCCGCTTTGAGCAACTCCGGGACCGCGTCCTGAGAGGCGACCCCGACCGTCAGCAGCTGCTTCTGCCCGAAGCCGTCCACGTTTCGCGCGAGCGCATCGAGGACCTTCGGGAACGGCTCCCCTGGCTCGAGAAGATGGGATTTGAGGCGGAGATCTTTGGCGAGGACTCGGTTCTCTTCAGGGCGGTGCCTTCGATCTGGGGGACCCAGGACCTCCGGACCCGCCTCGGAAATCTGATCGAGCGCACCCTCGAAACCGAGTCGCGGACCCAAGGCGGCGGTCTCGCGCTGGACGAGGCTCTCTTCGAGAAACTGGCCAGCGAGGCTTGCCGCTCGTCCCGCCGGGCGGGCGACCGCCTCGGCCCCGAAGAAGCACGCCACCTGCTCGACCGCCTCTTTGACTGCGCCCACCCCTGGAACTGTCCCCATGGCCGCCCCACCGTGACCCGGGTGCCCGAGGCCCGCCTCGAGGAGTGGTTTCTCCGCCGAGTATGAGTTTGGATCGCGTGGTCCAGCCTCCCGTGGCGATCCTCACGGGCCCCACCGCCGCTGGCAAGACGGCGGTCGCCGTCGAGCTCGCGGCCGCGCGCAAAAACGTCGAGATCATCAAC
>DATJFU010000030.1:0-2119 GCA_035495495.1 Bdellovibrionota bacterium | reverse complement strand
CACCCCATCACGGGCGAGCGCAAGCACACGGCCACCGCGTACACGACCTTTGTCGCCTTGGACGAGCAGGGCCACCCGACGCCCGTGCCCCCGATCATCGCCGAGACCCCCGAAGAAAAGCGCCGCTACGCTGCCGCGCAGAAGCGGCGCGAGGCGCGGATCCGGCTCGCCAACGAGCTCAAGGCGTCGGCGCCGGAGGCCTGAGCCCGCAGCGGGTGGAATTCACCCGGTTTGCGCGGATGAGAACTCTCTCCCGGACGGAAGGGGTGAACTTCACTCACTCCGCTTAGGGACCAGGTGGCTCCGCACATCCCAGAGCAGCGGAAAGCACTTCTTCTCGACCGTCGTCTTGAGGTACGAGACGCCGCTGCTGCCGCCGGTGCCCCGCTTGAACCCGATGATCCGCTCAACGACGCGCACGTGGTGCTCGCGCCACAGGGCGAGACCCTCATCCAGGTCCACGAGGGACTCGGCCAGAAGGTAGAGCGGGAGTTCTTGCTCCGGCTCTTCGTAAATCGAGCGAAGCGCCGTGAGGGCCTGCTCAGTCGTCTTCTCGTCGCCCGCGGCGATCTTTGCCGCCGCGCCCGCGGGAACCCCGTAATCCAGGTCGTGCAAAAGGCGCAGAAACGAGTCGTTGAGGTCGGGACCGGACAGGCGCTCTTTGAGGCGGCTCAGGTACTCGGGCTGATCCTTGAAGAACGCCAAGTACCGCTCGTTCTTGAGGCCGCAGAGAAATTCGACCTCCCTGAACTGCAGGCTCTGGAAGCCGCTCGCCGGCATGAGATGGTCACGGAATCCCAGAAACTCCTGGGGCGTCATCGTCTCGAGGATGTGGATCTGCTGCACGAGGACCTTGAAGATCTCGACCGTGCGCCGCACGAAGTGATGGGCTCGGAGCACGCGCTTTTCGCCCATGAACCGCATGGCGTTCTGCAGCTCGAGGAGAATGAGTTTGAACCAGAGCTCGTAGGCCTGGTGGATGATGATGAAGAGCATCTCATCGTTGTGGGGCGGGTCGCTCTGGAGCTTCTGAAGCGAGAGCAGCTGCGGCACCTGGAGGTAGCTGTTGTAGGTCAGGTCCGTGCGCTTGGGGCCGACGGGGTCATGGGGTGGCTTGGACATGCGGTGCAATGTAGCGCGCCGGTGTCCCCTTGGCTATCCTGGTGGCGATGGCCCAGGTTCGGACGTTTTTCATCGACGAAGAAGAGCTGCTCCTCGATCGCAACGGCATCTGGCGTTCGAACGGGGTCGAAGTCGCGCACGACAGCACCACCGACGCCTTTCACCGGTTTCTGGAGCCCGACGGCAGCGGGGGTTGGCGCATCAAGATCGGCCCCGAGACCAAATCCGTGAAGATCGAGGACACGCCCCGCTTCGTGACCACCCTCGAGGGTGGCGCCGAGAAGGGCTTTACGCTCGTCCTGGCGGGTGGAAAACGCGAGGCCCTCGACCCCGCGACCCTCGCCTACCAGGCGCCTGACCGGCTGACCTGCAAGCTGAGGGATGGCACGACGGCGCGGTTTCTCAGGCGTGCCTACTACGAGATCACGAAAAGCCTCGAGAAGGACGGCGGCAAGCACGTCGTCGTGATCGCCGGAAAGCGGTATCCGCTCGATTAGCCGTGGCCGCCCATCAGGAACTTGTCTGACAATTGAGACAGGTCCCGGCTCTTCCAGCTGCGCTCAAAGAACGAGCGCGCTTCGTTCCAGAGATCGTTCTCTTGCACGAGCGTGAAAACGGCGCGGCGGAACTCCGAACCGCCCGGAAATCCCGCCGAGTACCACGCCAGGAATTTTCGCGCGTGGAGAGCGGCCATGCGCGGGCTGAAATGACCCTTGAGGGTCTCGCGCTGGTGGGCCAGGAGCTCAAAGTAATCGTCGAGGGTGGTCGCGGGGGGCGTGCGCCCTTCCCAGATGGCCCGGGCCTGGCGGAAGATGAACGGGTTGCGGAGCGCGCCCCGGCCGATCATGACGGCGTCGACGCCGTAGGTGCGATGGCGTTCCACCGCCTTCTCGGCCGTCGTGAGGTCGCCGTTACCGATGATGGGCAGCGGGCTCTTGGCCTTGAGGTTACCGATGAACTCCCAGTCCGCCTCTCCCGAGTAACCTTGCGCGCGGGT
>DATJFU010000029.1:0-13785 GCA_035495495.1 Bdellovibrionota bacterium | reverse complement strand
CAAGCGCATTATCGACTAAAAAAGTCAGGTACGCGTGCGGTGACTCTTTCACAGTGTCAGATTGGATCGTGGATTTTAGGCAGGGGGTCCGGCTCCCCGGACGTCCTGTCCTTCACGCAGGTCGCCATCCTGGCTCTGCGTGGAGTCGCGGACCCCCTGCCTAAAATCCCCTGTCCAATCATGGAGCCAAAGAGTCACCGCGCGCGTACCTGGCTTTTGAAGGCGGCAATTGCCTGACCTTTCGCCGGTGCTCCACGATGGAACCCCCATGAGCTCTTCACAGGAAGATTCCACCACCCGCCCCCAAACGCAGAAGGCCCCACCGGTTTCCCGGTGAGGCCTTCGCGAAGGACAGTTAAGTCCAAGTAATTACTGATTAATCAGTAATTAGATGCCTTTGACCACCATGAGGGCTTCCATACGGTCGTTCTCATGGTTCGAGGCGCGGAGCTGAGCGCGCAGGTCGATGATCGCCTGGTTGTTGCGCTTCAGCGTGCTTTCGTCCACGCCAGTCATGGCCTTGATCCACTCAGGGCTGTTGCCCCACTTGGACTGGCCGGGGTCGCCGGAGACTTCGGAGCCGCTGCCGTACAGGCAGTCGCGGTTGCCGTCATCCCAGCCCTGGCCGTAGCCCGCGCCGAAGCCGCCCGTACCCGAGTAGGGGCTCGAGAAGTTCGGGGCCGTGCCGTAGCCGTCGATCGAGCTGTTGTAACCCGACGTGTAGCCGCTGTTGTAACCGGTCGTGTAGTTGACCGAGTAGAACGCGTTGTACTCATCGTGGGCGCCGGCGTGGTAGCCGTCCTGATAGCCGTCGTAGTGGCCGTCGTTGTAGCCCTGGGTCGTGCCGTTGGCCTTACCCGTGGTGTAGGCCGAGGCGTAAGCCGAGTTGTAAGCGTTGTTGTAGCCGGTGTTGGCGGCCTTCGCGGCGGCGTAGCCATCGCGATAACCCTGATCGTACTTGCCGCCGACAAACGTGTCGCCGTAGCCGCGATCGTGGCACTGGCTCTGCTCTTGCTGGGGGTTTGAGCCGCTGGCGCCGCAGTTGGCGTATCCCGCGTCATAGCCCAGGTCGTAACCATCGTTGTAACCATCGTGGTAGCCGTCGTTGGAGCCCACGGTGTAGCCGTCGACTTGGCCGTCGTGGTTGCCGTCGAGGGCGCCGTTCACGGCGGCGTTCACGTCGTGCGAGCCGTCCGAGTAGCCCTGAGCGCGGCCGTCGGTGTAACCCTTGTTGTAGCCGTTGGCGCTGTTGTAGCCGTCATGGTAGCCGGCGGCGTTGCCGTCGTGCTGGCCGTCGGCGGTGCCTTGGGCGGGGGTCAGGGCGACGCCGTCGGCGGTGCCGGCAGCCTTGCCCTGGTTGTAAAGGTTGTCCATGTCCGTGTGGGCATCAGCCTGGCCTTGCTGATAAGCAGCCAGGTTCTGGCCCTGCGAACAATCCAGGCCACCGCAGCCAGGGGCGCCGACGAGGGCGGTCACCAGGCCGAACACGGCCGATGCGCCTACGGCTGAATAAAGTGATTTCCGATCGATATTGGAACGTTTCATGGATCCAGGCCTCCTTAAGGTCCTTCGGGGTTCGATAGCGGGCCGGATTATAGTCATGGCGCAGCGCATCACAAGAGAAAAGTGACGCATGGCATCAAATACTTCTCAGGACATGAGATTGCGGGATTAAAGTCCAAGAACTCCGGAGGCTTGAAAGCTCACCACGAGCTGCGTTTCACCGCCGAACTCGGGCCTGAGACCCTGGTGAACGGCCAAAGTCAGTGCCGCCGGGGCGTGGACAAAGAGTGTTCCGGTCAACTTTAGGCCGCCTCCCACCGAAGGCAGGGCCACTCGGCTCGTGGGAAAGTAGGCCGACTCACCGAACACGTAACCCAAGAGGTTTTCGGCAAAGAGCGGCAGCGTGTCCTTGCCGCTGAAGATGCGCGCGAGCGGAAACGCCAGGTCCGCGCTCCCCACCGCGGCCTGCAGCGATCTGAAGCTCTGGCCGTAGCCTCGGAGCGAAAGTCCCTCGAGTCCGGAGAACGGTGAGCCGGACCCGGCGAAGGGCGAGACAAAATTCAACAACGCTGGTGTACCCCCTTCGACTTCGACCAGGGCGGGCGAGTATCCGCCGTTGCGGTTGGCGACGGCAAACGCGACGGCCGGCGTGAGGATCGTGTGGCCGGAGATGGGGAGATAAACCCTGGCCGTTGCGGCGCCCTTCCACACCCCGGGCGCGGCGAGCCCGTAGTACCGGCCGGCCGCCGTGAGGCGGTAGCCCCGCTCCGTCGTGATGGCCAGCGGACTCGACTCCGCGTTGCTGAGCGAGAAGCCCGCCGTCGCGACGGGCAGGGGCGGCGAGCCCAGGAGCGTGTCCGGGGTGGTGGAGCGGAAGTGCGTGACCGTGCGCTCCCAGCTGAAGGAGAGCGCTGGCAGAAAAACCGACCACTCGCCCCTGAGTGGAATCGAAGCGGTCACCGTGGCCCGGGTTCTGCGGTCAAACTCCGACGGGCCGTGGCTGCCCGATTGGATAAAGGGCGTGGTCTGCTCGATCGAGAGGCTCACCGTGGGTCCAAGGCCCCGGTAGCTGTACTGGGCCGAACCCTCGAGCATGCCGACATACGTGTCGTAGGCCGCGATGAGCGAATACTCGTGCAGATCGAGGGCATCAAACCCGAGAAGCTCGCCGCTGAAGTAGAGGCCCGAGCCGCTACCCTGAATGAAGGGCGCCCACTGCCGCGGCGGCCAGAGGGTGGGGCCGGGAGAGTAGGCCCCTTCGTCGGTGATCGTCGCCGCGGGTGGAACCGGATCCGCGCCGTGGGCCCCGTTCGGCCCCTCGGCGGTCACGGCGACGGACCTCCAATCGGTCGAGTTCGAGGGATGGTCGACCCTTCCCGCCGCCCAGCCGGCGAGCTCGAAGTGCGAGAGGTAGAGGGCGCCCTTTGAATCGAAGGAGGGAAACCTCACGCCCGTGTCCACGTGGGTCAGCATCACGGGAGCCTCACCCTCGCGGTCGCGGTACACGTTTTCGACCCCGCTTCTGTCCGAGACGTAGACCAGTGCTCCGTCCGGCGAAAACGTGGGGTACTGATTTCTCGATCCATCGTGCACGATGGTCTCGGGCTTGCCGCCCTCGAGGGAGACGCGAACCAGGTCGTCGCCCACCTGCCCGTTGCGGTGGATGCTGAAGACCGCCCACTTGCCGTCCGCGCTCACCGTGGGCTGCGAGGCCCGGTCCAACGCGGGCGGAAAGTAGAGGTCCCGGATGTCCGTCAGTCGGGGGTCCTCCCCCGCCGTGTACTGAAGGCGGGCTGCGGCCACGCCCACCGTACTTTGGCGTGAGACTGAAAAGACCAAGGTTCGGCCGTCCGGCGAGAGGGCCGGATCCTTGGCCCTGAGTCCCTCGGTCAGCCAGACTTCGGCGCCGGAGCCGGCGTCGACGGCCAGAAGGTCGCTGTATGTGTCGTACTCATGGATGGGCCGGAGCGAGCTCGTGAGAATCCACCGGCCGTCGGGCGTGAAGGCGTGGGTCGCGCCCATGCGCTTGGACGTGAGGCGGCGGATCTCTCCGCTCGGCAAGTCCTTGATGAACAGACCCGTCCGGCTGTGGTCGTCGGTATCCGCCGTGTAGGCCAGGAGCCGCCCGTCCGGCGACGGCTTGGGACCGAGGAGCTCGAGTTCGTAGGGGGTGAGGGCCTCCACCGGGGTCAGGGGCCGCTTGCCCAGGGTGGTCAGCTCGGTTTGCATCCGGGCCACGCTCCTGCCGGCCCAATCCGCCCAAACCTGACGCCACCGGCGCCCGGTCACCGCCTGTAGGTTGCCGTTCACGAAGAACGGCACCCGACCGCCCGAGCGCATCGAGAGCCGGCCAAAGACCTGGTCGCCAAACGCGAGGGGATCGCGGCCGTCGGCGGTCTGGGTGCTCTTTCGGGCCCCGTGGGCCACCTCGTTCATGAGGTGGTAGCCAAAGAAGTAGGGGGTCTCGCCCTCCGGAAACCACGGATTGTCGCCCTGGAGCCGGTCCAGGTTCATGAAAGAAGGATCACCGAGCTTCTGGTCGCGCACGGCCGTGCGAAGGATCATCTCGTAGAAGGCGCTCCGGCCCCCCCCCGCCTGGGTGTGGGCCGACTCCATGTAGACCGCGAGGCCCTCGAGCATCCAGGTGGTCCAAAGCGTGTTGGGTCGGACGGCGTCGCCAAAGAGCACCCAGAGCGCCCACATCCATCCCTGCACCGGGTCCATGTTCAGGTAGTGCGTGTACTCGTGCATGCAGAGCATGCGGAGCCAGTCGTCCGTGTTGCCGATGCTGAACCATGACTCGGGTGGAGTCGTGTAGAGCGTAATCCCGAAGCGGACCACGGGTCCGGACGAGCCGTTGGCGGCGTCGGAGTTGTCGAGCAGCAGGATCTGAACCCGGTGATGGGGTTCCCAGAAAAGACTCTCCTTGAGCACGGCGTGGGCCTCTTCGAGATACTGGGCCGTCTTCTTCGCCGTCTCCTCGAGCCCCGCCGTGTAGTGGATGTCAAAGCGGGGTGTGGCCAACGTCTTCCACGACTTGTAGGGAGAGATTCCCAGCGTGTCGCCAAAGTACGATGCCTCGGCCGTCGGCGGGAGAGTGGCGGTCCAGGCGAGGGCGAGGAGGCAGAGGAGTCGAATCGGCTTCATGCCAGGGCCTCGACGCTGCCCACGGCGCCGGAGGGGAGGCGTACTCCGAGTCCCTCGCGCGCATGGATCTTCTTGAGAACCGCGAGTACCGAGAAATTGCCGCCCGGCGAAGGCTCGGCGGTCGTGACGATCCCGACCTCGGCCGGCGGATCGGCTTCGTTCCACACGACCTCGCCGGCGACGGGGGGCGGTCCCGAGAGCCGCAGGCGCGCGAGCCGTCGCGCGGGCGCGGCGAAGGCGAGGAGTTTTTCGATCACCTCCTGGCCGGGGTAGCATCCCTTGCCCTCCCAGATTCCGGCGCGCCCGCCGGCTTCGAGGGGATTGACCTCTTCGGTGAGCTCGTGTCCCGCCAGGGCCCCGAGGGCGCGGACGCGGAGGGCATCGAGTTCCACCTCGCCCATGGATCCGGCCTGCGAAAAGAAACGGTCGGCCCACGGGGCGAGCTGGTCGGGGCGTCCCCAGGCCGAAAGCCAGGCACGGCCGTAGGGCTGGTCGCCGTGGTTGAAGAGCCGGATCTCTGCTCCACCGGACGCGTCTAGCGCGTCCTCCTCGACGGCCGCGGTCGCACCCGCCGGAGGAACCGCGATGGCCGTGGGCCAGGCCGCGTTCTCGGCAAGAAACCAGAGGCACTCGAGCACGACCGCGGTGAACTCGATGGCCTCGCCAAAGTGGTAGAACTCGAGGGTCTCGCGAAGTTTGCCGGTCCAGACGTCGTCGCCGGTCTCGAGCAGGTATTCGCCCTCCCCGACGCACCAGAGGTCAAAGGCCGCCCGAACTCGGCCGGTCGCGTGGAGGATAAAGGCGGGGGACCCGGTGCCAGGCGTGAGCTTTCTCAGATCCACGGTGGAGATGCGCTGAAGAAAGTCCTTGGCGTCCTTGCCCGAGACGTGGGTCAGGGACCAACCCTCGGGAGCCGCCATCCTCCAAACGCTTGTCATTTCGGTAACGTACTGCAGCGGCTCCCCCCGGGGCAAGGACATGGCTTTGACCTTGCCCGCTCCGGGGGCTGAGGTTAGGGTGCGCCGCAATGGAAAAGGTCCAGTTTGCTCGCGATCTCCGTGAAAAAGACGAGGTTTCTGCCCCGTTTCTGGTGAAGTTCGCCGCCGTCCAGGTGGGTAAGACCGGCAAGCCCTACATGAACCTGGTCCTCATGGACCGCACCGGCGAGGTCGAGGCCCGGATCTGGGATGACGTGAGCGACCACGCGGGCCAGGCCGTGCGCGACAGCTTTGTCATGATCAACGGCAAGGTCCAGAGCTACCAGGGCCGGCGCCAGGTCGTGGTGAAGCAGCTGCGCGTGCTCCGCGAGGACGAGGTGAACCCCAAGGACTACATGCGTGAAAGCGACGTCGACGCCGGCGCCCTCTACGAGCGGCTCCTGGGCTACGTCGCTTCGATGAAGGATCCCTTTTATCGCGCGCTCGCCGAAGCGACCCTCCGCGACGACGCGGACATCGTGGACCGCATCCAGCGCGCGCCCGCGGCCAAGAGCCTGCACCACGCTTACAAGGGCGGCCTGCTCGAGCACGTCGTCTCGATCACGGGCATCCTCGATTTTCTGGCCGGCCACTACGCGCCCCACGTGGACCGGGACCTGCTCTTCTTGGGCGGGTTCTTTCACGACATCGGCAAGATCTGGGAGCTCTCCTACGACCGCGTCACCGACTACACCACCGAGGGCCGTCTCATCGGCCACCTCGTGATGGGGGTGGAATTGGTGGAACGCAAGATCCGCGAGCTCGAAGCTCAACCTGGCCGCCTGCCGGGTGCGTTTCCCGAAGAAAAGCGCCTTTTGGTCAAACACGTGATCCTGGCCCACCACGGCCGCCTCGAGTACGGCTCGCCCAAGCGGCCCAAGTGCCTCGAAGCGTTCATTGTGCACGGCATCGACGACTTGGATAGCAAGGTCAACGGCGTGCGTGCGTTCGTGGAACAGGACCAGACGCCGGGCCGCTGGACCGGCCTCAACCGCCAATATGAGCGGTTCTTTCTCAAGCCTTCGTCTTTGGACTGACGGTCGACCTGAACGACCAGATCTTAACGTGTCTGACCACGCGTGAAACACCTTCAAGGCAGGAGATCACGAATCCGTGCCGGCCGTCGCGGTAACCCTGGTAGTAGACGAAATTCTTGAAGAACATAGCCGGGAAGGCGAAGAGGATCCGAAAGAGATTGGTCTTCCTTCCCGCGGCCACCCGATCCCTAGCCTCGATGGTGGTGTATTTGTTCATCTTGGAAAGAAACAGGTCAGGGCCGAAGTCCGGTGAATGCAGCAGGGGCTCCGCCAGGATTCTGGGGGCCACGGAAAACTTCGGGTATTCATGGATTTCGTTGACGTACTCCACGCCTGCTCGATGAAAGAAGCGGTCCTGGTAACTGGGGTTCCAGATACCTCCTTGGATCTCCTTGCCCAGGAAGTACTCCACCCGCCTGACCTTGTAGCAGCGATGGAGCATCTCCTGCGGCCCAGAGAGAAGAGTGTCGATGCGAGCCGCAAGTTCAGGGGTGCAGGCCTCGTCCGCGTCCACCACTAGAACCCAGTCGTTCTTTGCTTCGCGGAGCGCGAAGTTTCGCTGGTCCCTGAAGCCCTTCCAGGGCCTGATCACCAGCTTGAGCTGGGCGGCCCAGGGCGCCGAGGGGTCCTTGCAGATCTCCCGCGTCCTGTCGGTGCTCTCGGCGTCCACCACCAGGATTTCGTCGGCCCAGGTCAAAGACCCCAGGCAGCGAGCCATGTGCTTTTCTTCATTGAAGCTGATGATCAAGGCCGAAATGGGGCGGCGCATGTGATTCAAGGGGGTACCCCCGGGCGGAGCGATATTCAAGGCGAAGCCGTCGCCGGGGCCATCCGCTCCGCCAAAGCTCTGCGGCTGAGAAGAAATCCCGCCGCGCAGACCAAAAGGCCCAGGGATTTGATGCCGGCCATCTCCATCCACCAGAAGACCTTCATGAGAAGGGCTTTCGACTCGGGTGACCAGGCGATGGAGCGGCCGGTGTTGATGGTGAGGGGGCCGGTGAACACCAGCCCCAGGGTCACGAGCGCCATGAGATCCCGGCGCCCGGAGCGCCATGCCCGGTCCACCGACAAAGCCAACAGTGGAAGGGCCAAAACGAAGTTGCGGGACCAGGACAAGGGATCGATGACGCAAATCCACGCCACCCATCCGGCCCAGCTCTCCTCGGGCGTTAGCCGTTTGGAGACGCGGTTCCACCAGAGTCCGATCAGGATACTGATGACGACAAAAGCCATGAGATCCACCCGATCGCTCACCGAGTGGATGTCCACGATCCGCCCGACGACCACGGGGAGGCCCTGGTTTGAGCGGCCGCGCACGAAATCGGGCCCAAACCCGGCCATGACGGAATGGCCCACCTCGTACCAGCTCCCGAGCAGGTTCCGGAAGTGGGGCGAGCCGGCACCGATGAGACTTGGAATGCTCAGCACAGCGAAGAGACCCACCGTCAGGGCCAACGCCCGAACCCACGGGCCGGGGTTCTTGGAGAGGCCTTCTCTGAACCGGTTCCAGAAATAGAACACGGGAAAAGCCGTGAAGACCTTGATGCTGGCGATGAAAAGGAGCCCCACTGCGCGCCATCGAGAACTCTGGGGCAGATCCTTATCCCAGAACCAAAGGAGGCCCGCGAGCATGGGAACACAGACCTGGCCGTGGTTGAATTCGCTGCCCCAGATGCCCCACGTGAAAATCAAGGAGACGACGATGCTCCAAAGTGAGCAGTGGGCCTTCTTCGCTATCCAGGCGATTGCCGCGAACATGGCCGCCACAGAAATCAGCGCCCAGACCACCCGAGCGAACTCGAATGTTCCCGCGGCCAAAGGAAGGAAGAGGGGCAGGCTCCAAGGCGGATACCTGTAAGCGTTGGGGATGTCGACGGAGGGAAGGTAGTTGGGCCCTCCCCCGAGAACCCGCTTGGCAACCTGCCAGTAGACCAGAAAGTCCCCGCCTCCGCGGACCGTGCAGTCCCCGTAGAACACGATCGCGGCGCAGAGGAGCAAGAGGATGGGGAGCGCACGGAAGAGGATTTGGCGGTAGGTCTTCATTTAAAACCCGAAAAGCCTCACGGCGTTCTCCGTTGTGATCCGGGCGAGCTCGTCGGCGGGGATCCCCCGCACCTCGGCGAGCTTCTCAGCCGTGTGGCGCACCATCCAGGGTTCGCACTTCTTTCCGCGGTGGGGGACCGGCGCCAGGTAGGGCGAATCCGTTTCGACCAGGATCCGGTCCTGCGGAATCGACTTCGCCGTCTGGCGCAGCTCTTCGGCGTTCTTGAAAGTCAGAATCCCAGAGAACGAGATCAAGAACCCCAGGTCGAGGCAGGCCTGCCCAAAGGCAGGAGTGCCCGTGAAGCAGTGGATCACGCCGGGCAACGATCCTGCGCGCTTGGCGTAGTCCGTGAGCGCCTTGAGCAAATCGTCTTCGGCGTCGCGGCTGTGAATCACGACGGGCTGTTTAAGTTTGAGGGCAAGATCCAGCTGCTCCTTGAGCCTTCGCTGCTGAACGTCGTGCGCCGAATGGTCGTAGTAATAGTCGAGGCCCAGCTCACCGATCGCCCGGCACTTGGGGTGGGAGGCGGCTTTCTCGAGAGCCGCGAGATCCTCGTCCTTCATGGCGGCCGCCTCGTGCGGATGGACTCCCACGGCATGAAAGACCTCGGGATGGGCGTCTGAGATGGCCTGCACGGCGGAGATTCTCGAGGCCTCCGTCGCGATGGTCATCATGCGGGTCACCCCCGCCGCCACGGCGTCACGCACGAGGTCGGCGGCCTTGCGGCCCCCGTCGAACTCGTAGTCCAGGTGGCAGTGGGTATCGACCAGGACGGCGTTCATTTTTTGAGCAGGGCCTGAATCACGCGGATCCAAAGCTCGGTCGGGAGCCCGCCCGGAACCTTGCGGCCGTTGATGAAGTAGGTGGGCGTGGCCTCGACTCCGAGGGCGATACCGTCCTCGACGTCGCGGGCAATGGCGGACTGCGCCTCGGGCGAGGCCGCGCATTTCTCGAGCTCGGCCGCGGGGATCCCCGAGGCCTTTGCGGCCATCGGGACCGGTCCGACGCTGGGCAGGTCATCCTGGTGTTCAAAGAAGGACTCGTACACCTCTTTGAACTTGCCCCGCTGGCTCGCGCAGTAGGCGACCCGGGCCGCGAGGCAGGACACGGGGTGCATCGGATGCTCGACCTTGCGGTTACAAGACGGATCCAGCGGAAAGTGGCGGTAAATGATCCGGAGGTCCTTGGGGAACCTTGCGGTCAGAGGGTGAATCGCCATCGCGCCCATCTTGCAAGCGGGGCATTCGAAGTCGGCGAACTTGACCATGGTCACGGCGGCGTCGGGAGGGCCAAAGCCGGGCAGGTCGCTGGGCAGCGGCACCGGAGTCACCGCCGTCGCGACCACGTTCTGGACTTCCTGGTCCGCGCGGTCGGAGGGCAGCGCCGGGGCGGTGTCGAGGATCACCTTTGCGCCGACGATCATCACCACGATGGCCGCGATGACCGAGAGGCCCATGGTCTTCCACTTGGCCTTGTCGATCGCCTGGGGCCCCTTGCCGGGGCGCTCGGGCTTGAGGGTCAGAAAGATCACAAAGCTCAAGGCGATGATCGTGTCGACCGTCAGGCAAAACAGGCAAAGCCCGGTGAGCCGGGTGAGCATAATCGCCAGGTAAGTCCACGAAAAGAGCATCCCAAGCCCGGTGTACGTAAAGCCCATGCGCACGGCTTCGCGCCGCCAAAAAGCGTTGCGCGCAAAGAGGGCGATGATCGCCAGGCCGGCAAAGAACGCGGCGGCGAAGGCCGCGAGGGGCAGGCCCGGTAGGAACTCGGCGTAGGCGCTGGATTCGACCGCGTGGCAGTCAAAGGATCCAAAGGTGCAGTAGGAGCTGAAGTCGGCCAGGCCCGCATGCAGGAGAAAAAACTGACGGGCCTGCATGAGCATGAGCACCATGCCGACGAGCGCGGCGAGGATCACCACGATGAGACGTTTTGGCGCGCGCATTCAGCCAAGAAGTCTAGCATGGGCGTGAGGCCTTTGCTACCTTGGGACCATGCGCAAGATGCTCCTGTTCGCCGGCGCTCTTCTCCTTGCCGGCTGCTCGGGTTCACCTCACAGCCGCACGCCCCAGGGCGAGCTCGTCGTGCAGCTCTCCGGTGACCCGGTCACGCTCGATCCGTCGCGCGCCGAGGACGGCCACGCCCTGCGTATCCTGGCCAATACGATGGACGGGCTCGTGGGCTACGACGAGTCCGGAACACTGCAGCTGCTTTTGGCGGAGTCGTACCGGTTTTCTCCCGACGGCAAGCGGGTCGAATTCGAGCTCAAGCGGGGGGTGAAGTGGTCCGACGGCGCCCCCGTCGTTGCCGCGGATTTCATCACGGCGTTCAGGCGTCTCGCGGACCCGGCCACCGCGTCCCGAACGGCGGGCGAGCTCCTGCCCATCATGAACCTACGTGCCATCCAGGCCGGCAAGAAGCCGGTCCAGCGCCTGGGCGTCCGGGCCGACGGTGACAATCACCTCATCTTCAGTCTCGAGCACCCCGCCCCGTACTTTGTCGAGGCGCTCAGCCTGCCGATGGCGTTGCCTCTCCGGCGGGACGTCCTCAAGGCCAACGGCGGCGAGTGGCCCATCTCCGCGCCCGTGACCGGCGCGTACCGGATCGTCGAGCGGAAGCCCGATCGCCACATCTTGCTCGCGCCCAACGTGCTCTACTGGAACGCGGCCGCGCATTCGGGCGCCCTCAAGATTCGTCTGATCTACGTGCAAGACGAGAGCACGGGCGTGTCGCTCTTTGAGAACGGCAAGCTCGACCTTCTGGTGAGGGTCCCGTCGCTCGACGTTCCACGTCTCAGAAGTCAGGGCGTCCTGAGTGCCTCGCCGTTCATGGCCACCTACTACCTGGGCTTTAACCTCAAGAAGGCGCCCTTTGATCAGGTCGAATGGCGGCGCGCCGTCGCCGGCTCGATCCACAAGACGGAGATCACCGATACCTTGGGCATCGGCGACGCCCCCGCCTGGGGCTGGATCCCCCGCGGGGTCGAGGGCTACGTCCCCTACCGGGACCTGTCCCAGCTCTTTTCGGGCGACATGGCCAAGATCAAGAAGATGATCGCGGCCGAGCCCATCCAGGCGCCGACGGTCACGGCCGCCTTTGACTCGAGCGAGCGCAACGCGATGGTGATGGAAAAGGTCCAGCGCGACGTGGAGCAGGCCCTGGGTCTGCGCCTCAAGCTTGAGGGCCTGGACTGGAAATCCCACGTGGCCGCGCTCCACACGGACGCGCCCCAGCTCTACCGCTTTGGCTGGCTCGCGCCGTTCGGGGATCCGTCGCCTCTCTTACAGATTTTCATCACGGACAACCCCAACAACTATGGTCACTTTCACGACGCCGAGTACGACAAGGTCTCCCGGCAGGCCATGGAGCTCAGGCGCGGCGCTGAGCGGGAGCACCTCATCCAGCGGGCGCAGAGGATCTTGATCGAGGAGAAGGCCGTGATCGTCCCGCTCTATCACTACGAGCAGGTGTTCGCGGTCAGCGCGCAATTGCAGGGGTTCAGGGCAAACCCGTCGGGCACGGTGCTCTTCAGGGATATCCGTAAGTCGGCGCCCTAGGGCGCCGACTCAGGACAATAAGAGTTAAGCGTAGACCTTTTCGCGATGCTCCTGCGTCTCTTTGCACGAGAGACACAGGGTGGACATGGGACGCGCTTCGAGGCGTTTGACCTCGATCGCTTCTTCGCAGTCCTCGCAAGTACCGAAGATCCCCTGTTCAATGCGTCCCAGGGCTTCTTCGATCTTGCCGAGCATGCGCCGCTCCCGGTCCCGCAAGCGGAACTGGAGGTGATGGTTCACCTCGGTGGCGGCAAGGTCGGTTTCATCGGGCAGGTCGTCGGCCGAGATATTCAAGGTCTCGTTCTTGAGAGCGCTCCGGGAGCTGGCGGTCAGACGAGCCTTTTCTTCCGTGAGCAGCTTGCGGAACTTCGCGAGCTTTCTGGCATCCATGCTTATTCCCCCCATACAAAAACGGATGTACATCCGTTTAGATCCTCAGGAGTGTAGTCGGGTCGGACATTTTGGCAAACCCAAATTTCTAAGAGAATATAAGGAATTAGCTAAGATTGAATTCCCGTTGACTGCGGTCGGGTTTGCCGATTACAGAATGGAGCACTATGTCAAAAACCGCGTCGCCCGTGGGCGCCGGCGCCCCAGGCGTGGTCGTTTTGGCCGCAGGCCATGGCAAGCGCATGAAATCGCCATTGCCCAAGGTTCTCACCCCCTTGGCCGGAAAACCCATCCTCCATCACATCTTGGATCGGGTTCAGGCTGCGCTTCCGGACTCACCGATCCTCGTGGTCGTTGGCCATGGCAAAGAAGAAGTCATGCGCTCGGTGAAAGGGACCGCCCGTTTTTCTCAGGTGGAATTCGTGGACCAGGGTGATCCCCGCGGCACCGGCCACGCCGTGCAGGTCGCGATGGCATCGCCCTGGGGAGTCGCTCAAACCCGCTCGCGCCGCCCCGTCATGGTTTTGCCCGGCGACTTGCCGCTCGTGCGCGACTCCATGATCTCCGATCTTTCTAAACCGCTCGGGCGTTCGGACGCTCTCCGGCTTTTGACGACCGAACTCACCGACCCAACCGGTTACGGCCGCGTCGTCCGCAAGGGCAAGGGCGGTCCCGTCCAGAAGATCGTCGAGGAGCGTGATGCCGACGCGCGCCAGAAGTCGATCCGCGAAGTCGCGTGCTCCATCTATCTCTTTGACGGCGCCTTCTTGCAGAAGGGTCTCGGACAGCTCGACACCAAGAACTCCCAGGGTGAGTTCTACCTGACCGACCTCGTCTCGATCGCGCGCAAGCAGCGCAGAAACGTCAACGTTCTATGCTGGGCCGAAGAAGAGGACCTCCGGGGCATCAACGATCCCTGGGAACTCGCGCTCGCGTCCAAGATCTTCAACCGCCGGGTCCTGAAGCGCCTGGCCCTCGACGGCGTTCGCTTTCAAAACCCCGACGACACCTGGGTCGAAGAAACCGTTCGCATGGCCGAAGGCGTCGAAGTCGGTACCGGCTGCGTGCTCGCCGGCACTACCGTGATCGCTCGTGGGGCCAAGCTCGGGCCGAGCGTGATGTTGACCGATGTG
>DATJFU010000028.1:0-2744 GCA_035495495.1 Bdellovibrionota bacterium | reverse complement strand
GGGTGAGACCCTCAAGTTCGCGCACAACGACATGGCCGACCTCGAGCGCATGCTCGAGACGACCCGTGACAAGTACAAGGGTGCCCTGATCGTCGCCGACGGCGTGTTCTCCATGTCGGGCGACATCCTTCAGCTGCCCAGAGTTCTCGAGCTCGCCAAGAAGTACGAGTGCCGCGTGTACGTCGACGACGCCCATGCCCTCGGCGTCCTGGGCCCGCAAGGCCAGGGCACGGGCCACCACTTTGGCGTGTCCGACGACGTGGATCTCGTGATGGGCACGTTCTCGAAGTCGTTTGCCTCGATTGGCGGCTACGTCGCCGGCAAGACGGACATCATCGAGTTCATCCGCCACAAGGCGCGTCCGTTCATGTTCAGCGCGGCCTTGCCGCCCGCCTCGACCGCGACGGTGCTCGAGTGCTTGCAGATCGTCCAAGAAGAGCCGCAGCACCTCGAGAACCTCTGGAAGAACGCGCGCAAGATGTCGGTGGCTCTCCAGGCCATGGGGTACAACACGCTCAATAGCCAGACGCCGATCATCCCGCTCCTCATCGGCGACGACATCGAGGCCTTTGTGTTCACCAAGGCCCTGTACGAAGCCGGTGTGTTCGCGACCCCGGTCGTGAGCCCGGCCGTGCCCAAGGGCTGCGCCCTGATCCGCACGAGTTACATGGCCTCGCACACGGAGCAGGACCTGGATTACGCGTTGGCCGTGCTGAAGAAGCTGGGCGAGAAGTTCGGCATCATCGGCAATCAGGCGCGCCAGGACGCCCTGAACGAGCTGGCCAAGACCCATTTCGGTCTCCGCTCGGGATCGCCGGCGTCCTCGTCCGTGACGGCCTAAATCAAACTCATTTAGACCCCCACTGGTCTTTTTCGTAGTGTTTTCGTACACTATGGAGAGATCCATCTTTTTGTGGAACGTTCGGGGGAATATGATGCGTTTTCAATGGGTTACCTTTCTGTCCGCTTTGGCTGTGGCGGCTTCCACCCCAGTGCAGGCCGGGTTCACCATCAATACGGACTACTGCGCGGGTTACTCCATCAATGGCGCCCTGGCCCTCTGGGCGCATCCAGAGGCCTACTTTAGCCAGGGCGACGAGCCTGGCTGGGGCAATGAAGGTGACCACGATGGGGATGGGCAGCCGGAGGACGTCCCGTCCTGCGCGCAGCTCCTGGACGCCTACAACGGCCGCGCGATCCCCACCGGCACCGTGTCCAACGCCGGAGTCGCCGGTCACGCCGTGGGTTGCACCGCGACCGCCTCGGTTCCGAACCTCCTTGAAGGAAACCTCGTGGGCATGCGCTCGGATCAGGGGCAGATCCCCGCGACCGATCCCGAAGAGGACACGCCTTCGGGCGGCCCGATCATCGCTCCCTCGGCCGACCTGCGTTGCGCGCGCGCTTGGCGCGTGCACGCGGAGTGCGCGAACTTCAGCGGCATTGACCTGCGGGGCGCCGAATACAACGGCGGAACCTTTGACGGCGCGTCCTTTCACAACGCCGCCCTCGAGCGCGCGGATTTCAGGGCGGCGGACCTTCGCGGCGCGAACTTCATGGACGCCTACCTGAAGGGTGCCTCGTTCAATAGCGTCACCAAACTTCCCTGCGACTGGGGCTCGACCCAGGCGGCCCGCGAAGCCGAGGCCGTGCGCCGGGGCATGGTCGATGAGGAAGCGCCCGTGCATCTGTTGGCCGCGACCGCGGTGCGCGACGCCAACCGCGGGTTGACCGCGCTCCATGACCTGAGCGCTCCTGGCCAGCTCCCTACGACCCCGATCGGCGACAACGACGCCAACCAGCACTCCGGTGGTCCGGGCATGGTTCCCAACGGCGGCTCGATCGCCGTCCTCCGCGCCTTGTAGTAGTCTCGGGCCATGGGCCCGGTTCAAGTCCGACGCGTTGAGACTCCCAAAGAGTGGGAGGAGTTTTTTGCGCTCTCCACCCCCAACCGCTGGGTGAGAAAAGCGCAGGCCCGCGCGCTCGACGTCGAGCGCAACCCGTTCTTTCACCACGCGTTCAGGTACGCATGCATCGCCATCCGTGACCATAAGGTCGTCGGGCGCATGGTGGTGACCATCGACGAGAACAGAAACCGGGCCATGGGCCGCGCGCAGGCCCTCTTTGGCGACTGGGTCCACTTCGGGGACATCAACGTGGCGCGAGCCTTGCTCGAGCACGCGGCCCAGTGGGCCTCTAACCGAGGCATGGAGTCGCTCGCCGGTCCCGCGATCCACGGCCGGATCGATGGCGGCCTCGAGGCTGACGATCCCCTGGGTGACGAGTTGGAGCCCCTGGGGTTCAACCCTGTGCGCGAGTTTCGCTGCTTCTCGCTCTCGACCGTGGCCCGCCTTCCCGAGCGCATGGTCGCCCATGCCGAGAGACTCAGGCGCGTCCAGGGCGCCGAAGTGGTGGCGGTGGAGCCGCTCGATCTCGCGGGGGGGCTGCCCGAGCTTGTGGACGTCATGAACGACTCGCTCAAGGACGTGCGGGGATTCGCCCCCTTGGACGCGGTCGAGGCGCACGACGTGGCGCGCCGTCTCGGGCCATGGATCGATCCCGAGCTCATCCTGGTCGCGCGCGTGCGCGGGACGGCCGCCGCCTTCTGCCTAGGGCTGCCCGAGCCCCTGCCGGAGTTCGCGGGCCTCTTTTCGTTGCCTCGCCTCGTCGCTCCAGCGGTGCGCCTCGCAATCAAGAGGCGGGGGTATCGCATGGCCGCCCTGGGAGTACGCCCAGGGTTCAGATCC
>DATJFU010000027.1:0-6980 GCA_035495495.1 Bdellovibrionota bacterium | reverse complement strand
CTCTGGTTCAACACGAGTGTCGCGGGATACGACGGGCACACGGTGCGGACTGGCACGGGCAAACGGCTCGATGCGCGCACGGTGATCTGGACCGCGGGCGTCAAGGGCTCGGTCCTGCCGGGGCTCGACCCGGCGTGGGTCGAGCGCAATCGCCTCAAGGTCGACGCCTACTCAAAGGTGGTGGGCTCGGACTCGATCTACGCGATCGGCGACGTGGCGGACATGAGGACCGAGGCCCATCCCCAGGGGCTGCCCATGATGGCCCCGCCGGCCATGCAGCAAGGGCGCCAGCTCGCCCGCAACCTGATCCGGGCGGCCGCCGGCCGCGAGCTCGAGCCCTTCAGATATCGCGACAAGGGGTCGATGGCCACGATCGGACGCGGGCGCGCCGTGGCGGTGGTGGGGCAGATGCGGTTCAAGGGGTTCGCGGCCTGGGTGATCTGGCTCGCGGTCCATCTCTTGTACCTCATGGGGTTCAGAAACCGCCTGCTCGTCTTCGTGAATTGGGTGTGGAACTACCTGAGCTACGACCGCGGCAACCGCCTGATCGTCAGGCCGAGCTTACGCCGCCAGAGAGCTCGCGCTGCAAGACCTTGAGGGTCTGATCAAACTCCTGGTCGTTGTGGATCACGCGCTTGGCGTAGCGGACCGAGGGCTGCACGTAGAGATCGTGCATGGGTTTGACCTGACGCTCGATCTGGCGCCGGACGCCCTCCGCGGACCGGTTTCTCTCGACGACGTCACGGTCAAACCGGCGCTTGAAGCGGATCTCCTCGGGGATGTCCAAAAAGACCGAGTCGTCGAACAGCGGCCTCAGCTCGGGCCGTGAGAGGATGAGAATCCCGTCCAGGAGGATGATCGGCGCGGGCCGAACGGTTTCGGTCCGGCCGAGCCTCCGGTGGGTCGGAAAATCGTAGATCGGCTCCTCGATCGCGCGTCCCGCGCGGAGCTCGGCCAGGTGCTTTTCGAGCAGGGGCCAGTCCAGGGAGTCCGGATGGTCGAAGTTGACCTCGTCGCCGCCATCGACTTTGAAGCGATCGCTCTGGTCGATGTAATAGCTGTCCTGACTCAGGATGGACGCCCCCACCGCGCGGGCAAGGGCTTTGGCGAAGGTGGTCTTGCCGGAGCCGCTTCCACCGGCCACGGCAATGATCCTGGGTCGGGCCACGTTCAGAGCTTTTCGGTGCCGTAGAGGCGGTCGCCCGCGTCCCCGAGGCCTGGGAGCAGAAATCCACGGTCCGTCAGGCCACGCTCGAGGCTCAGCGTGAAGATCCGCACGTCGGGGTGTTGCGCGTTGACCTTGGCGACACCCTCGGGCGCGGCCAGGAGCGAAACGAGCCGGATGTTGCCGACACCGTACTCCTTGAGTCGCTTGAGCGAGGCCACCGCCGTATCGCCCGTCGCGAGGAGCGGATCCAGGAGCAGAATCGAGCGGCCCTCGATCGCCTCGGGGAGCTTGAAGAAGTACTCGACCGTGGCGTGCACGAACTTGTCCCGGTACATGCCGATGTGGCCCGCTTGCGCGAAGGGCAGGGCCTGGAGCACGCCATCCAGCATGCCGTTGCCCGCGCGCATGATCGAAACGACCACGAGCTCTTCCGCGATGGCGGGCGCGCGATCCATGTGCTCCATGGGCGTGTCGATGGCCACCTGCTTCAGCGGCAGATCCTGCGTCGCCTCGTAGGCGATGAGCCGCGCCATCTCGCCCAAGATGCGGCGAAACTCGGGCGGCCGCGTCTCCTTGCGGCGGAGCAGGGTCAGGTGGTGCAGCAGCACGGGGTGTTTGATCAGCGTGTATTTGAGTTCAGCCATACATCCCTACCGGACGCGCGGGGCGCGTCCTTCCTTCTAAAACACGGTCCCATCGGATTCGATGCGCAGAGGTGAGCCCCCGTCAGGCCGCGCTTTCGCGGCGAGCTTGCGGCCCGCCCACCAGGTTCCGCCCTCGAGCACCTTGGCCAGGGGGTAGTTCTCATCCGTTTTTTGCAAAAGTTTGCGGACGGGCGGCGCCACCCGGTCGAGGAGGGCTACCGTGAGGGCCCGCCATTCGACCACGAGCTCGGATCCCGGGGCGTGGCTCTTGAGAGCGTCGGCCGGGTCCCTCAGCGCGAGCACGCCGCCGTCCAGAAAGAGCCCGCCGTTGCGGTACTCCGGCAGACCCGTGAGATCCCCCAAGGCCGTGATCTCGAGTCCGGCCGCCTCGAGGGGCTCCATCAGGGAGTAGCTCAGCCACTGCGAAAGTTTGTGGAACGGCACGAGGGCCTGCATCCGCCGGTCCTCTTCTTCGAGATTCTCGGCGGCGATCTCCCGCTCAAAGGGTTCGTAGCGCCACACGTCGCCCAGGTTGAATTCGCCCACGGACTCGCGTCCGGGCCAGATGGACCCCAGGCCCCGCTGGACCGCATCCAAGATGGTGGTCGCGGCGAGCGTCCGCTTGCTCCCCTTGTGGGCGGGTGGGACGGCCTTTGAAAACAGATAATCCACGATCGTGCCGAGGCGGTGGATCGAGTGGCCGTGCGGAGAATCCACGCCCGGCTCATGCTCCTCGGCCGGGCCCTGAAAGTAGGGGCCGTCCTGCCGGATCGCGCGACCCAGGGCGTGCATGAGGTGGAGCCGCCCCTCAACGCCGACCAGTGGATTGTCGCCCGACACCTGAAACGCTTCTTCGAGCCGCCGCCGCGAGAGGGCGAGTAACCCCGCTGAGTCACACCGCAGGGGATTGCGCCGATCCGATGAGAACGCGCCTTCTTGAAACAGACGGTAGCTCGCGACAGCAAGACCTTCGGAGCGCGCATACTCACGCCCCGACTCTCGCTCCTTGTAGCGCCACTTCATGCCGGCGCCGGCGTCGAGCAGTACCGAGGGAATGACGAGTTCGAACTGCACCCGGGCCTTCTCGATGGGGTCGAGGCCCTCGAGCCGGCGGGCGAGTTCCAGGCCACGGTCGATGCCCCCAGCCCTGAAGTGGCCCCAGCGGGAGTGGTATGGGATCCGAAGATCCGGATAATTGTCCCGAGTGACGTCGGCAACCAAGCGGGCCACGTCATCGAGCTTTTCCATCCGCACCTCAAAGGCGGTGCCGCCCTCAAGCGCGCGCTCGAGCATCCGGTTCGCTTGAGCGCGGACCGTGCGGGTCGAGAGCAGGTGCGTGATCTGCGCGGCCGGGTCGGTCACTCTTCGAGCTTTCGTCCCTTAACCTTGGCGAGCTCTTCGCCCCGCTTGACGTCGCCGGCCGTGTTGTAGCCGGCGGCCTTCTTGGCTTCCATCTCGACGTGAGCGTCGGCGGGGATGAGCTCCGGCGGGATGTCCACACGGTTCACCACCTTGATGCCGCTGCCAGCAATGGCGTTGTACTTCATGTCGGACATGCTGAGCAGGTTGTCGATGCGGGTGATGCCCATCCAGTGAAGGATGTCGGGCATGAGCTCCTGAAAGCGCATGTCCTGCACGCCGGCCACGCACTCGGTGCGGTAGAAGTAGGTGGCGGCGGAGTCGCCGCCCTCCTGGCGCTTGCGGGCGTTGTACACGAGGAACTTGGTGACCTCGCCCAGCGCGCGGCCCTCCTTGCGGAAGTACACGATCACGCCGACGCCACCCCGCTGCGCGGTCTTGATAGCTTCTTCGATCCCGTGGGTGAGGTACGGACGGCAGGTGCAGATGTCCGAGCCGAAGACGTCCGAGCCGTTGCACTCGTCGTGCACGCGGACCGTGAGCTCAAAGTTCGGGTCCCAGACCTTCTTCACGTCGCCAAAGAAGTAGATCGTGCTGTTGCCCACCGGGGGGAGCAGGACCTTGAGGTCGGGGCGGGTGACGAGCTCGGGAAACATTCCACCCGTGCTCTCAAAAAGCCCGCGCCGGAGCTGGCCCTCGTCGATCTTGAAGCGCTTGGCGACGCCGGGCAGATACCAAACCGGTTCTACCGCGGCCTTGGTCACCGCCACGTCGCCGGATTTGGCCACGATCTTGCCGTCGATCTTGATGCGGCCCTTGGCGATGGCGTCGTCGATCTCGCCCATGCGGATGTGCGCCGTGGTCACGGCGATCGAGGGGCGGATGTCGTAACCCTTCTGGTACCAGGGCTGAAACACCTCGTAGACGTCCGCGCCCCAGGGATCCAGCGACACGATCTTCTCGGGGTCGTACCAGGCCGGATGGGGGCCGATCTTGGTGAACGGCGCGGTGTTGGTGAGATCCGGCTTGTGCTCGGCCGGAAACTGGCCGGCCGCCATACCCAGGGCGCGGTACACCGTGTAGCTGCCGCTATGGGTGCCGATCGCGTTGCGGCGTGAGCGCGAGGTGAGCGAGCCCACCACGGGTCCGCGCTTGAGCGGATCCTTCTCGCCCCAGTGGATCGGGAGCGCGTTCTTGTAGACGGCGCCAGGGTGCGAGGTCAGCACCACGTGGGGATAGCCGGGGCGGGGTTCTCCCGGAAAATTCGTTTTCATGTCTTGAAGGGTGTCGGTCATCGTCTTAGCTCATCCAGTTCCAGTTTTTTTGCATGGACCACTTCATGGTGACCTTCTTGCGGTCGGTCCAGAAGTCCACGGCACTCCGGCCCGTGATGTCCCCATGGCCGAACTTGCTGTCGTAGGTGCCGCCAAAGCTGAAGGGCTCCCGGGGCACGGGCACGCCGATGTTGACGCCCACCATGCCCGCGTGCGAGCGGCGGGCTACCTCTTCGGCCACGTAGCCGAGCTGGGTGAACACCGAGACGGCGTTGCCATAGGGGATCTTGGCCTGGATCTGCAGGGCCTCTTCGAGCGATTTGCAGCGCACGATCGAGAGCACCGGTCCGAAGAGCTCTTCGGCGGCGGCCTCGGAGCCCGGCTGGACGCGATCGAGGATCGTCGGCCCGAGCCAGTTACCCTTGTTGCCGTAGCCCTCGGGCGCTTTGACTCCGCGGCCGTCGAGCAGGATCTTTGCCCCGGCCTTCTCGGCCCGGCCGATAGCGCCGGTGATGCGATCCAGGGAGGCGTGGGTGATGATCGCGCCGTAGTGCTCGCCAGCCCTCAGGTTGCTGGATTCCTCCACCACGCGCTGGATGAGCGGGTCGCAGTCGCCCACGGCCAGGAGAAGCGAGGCGGCCATGCAGCGCTGGCCCGCGCATCCCGTGTACGAGGCGGTGATGCCCTGGCCCACGACTTCGGGGTCGGCATCGGGCATGAGGATGATCGGGTTCTTGGCGCCGCCCAGGCAGAGGGCGCGCTTACCCTTGGCGGTCGCGCGGTTGTAGACGGCCTGGGCGACGGGGGTCGAACCCACGAAGCCGATGGCTCGAACATGCGGATGATCGCAGAGCGCATGCACGGCTTCGACTCCGCCTTGCACCACGGTCAGGACGCCCTTGGGCAGACCCGCGCGGCTCCACGCGTCCGCAAGCAAGCGGGAGGTGAGGGGGGTCTTGTCCGACGGCTTCCACACAAAAGCGTTACCCAAGCCCAGCGCGATGGGCATCATCCACATGGGCACCATGGCCGGAAAGTTGAACGGCGTGATTCCCGCCACGACGCCCAAGGGATCGCGGCGCTCCTCGCACCAGACGCCCTTGGAGACTTCCATGCGTCCGCCCTGCTCCAGGTTCTGGAGGGAGAGCGCGAACTCGAGGACCTCGACGCCCTTCATGAGCCCGGCCACCGCCTCGGAGTGGAGCTTGCCGCTCTCAGCGGCCACCGTATGGGCGATCTCCGAACATTCTTTGAGGAGGATCTCGCGGAGCTTGAAGAGGACCTGCGCCCGGTCCTTCATCGTCATGGCCGCCCAGCCGGGGGCCGCTTCGCGCGCGCGCGCAACGGCGCGGTCGACTTCGGTGGGGCCGCTCAAGGCGACGCGACCGATGACAGCGCCCGTGTACGGGCTCAGGACATCCTGGTGGGGCCGATGGGCTTCTTCCCACTGGCCGCCGATCCAGTTTTCGCAGTCCACCGGAGCGGTGGGAATACGAACCGAAGACGCACGTGCGGCTTGAGTCATCATCTAAACTCCTCTGCTGTACCGGACCCGCGCCGCGGGTCCTTTTCCCCAAGAAAACCGTCACGGTACGTCCGGGTGCGGCCAGAAATCAACACCGAAAGCGGTGGAAGTTAACGCTCCGCACCACATCTATGGATCTGGCGGTGGGCGTGTACACTGGAGGGGATGGCGACGCGCTCGCACCTCCCAGTCCTTGCCCTCGCGCTCACGCTGCTCGGGGCGGGGTGCATCAGCTCCAAGCCCTGCGAATCCGGCGGTGACGTCACCTGGGAACCGCCGATCGCCGGGGACCGCCACTGCCAGCAGCGCCTGCACCCCAAGTCCCACCGGTGGGTCAACCACGGCCAGTTCGTTCAGTTCGACGCCCAGGGCCGAAAGCGCGTCGAGGGGATGTACAAGTTCGGCGAAAAAGAGGGGACCTGGGTCCAGTACAACGAGCAGGGTAAGAAGATCAAAGAGAAGTACTTTGAGGGCGGCGTCGAAAAGTCGGTGCTCCCCGAAGAAGCGGCCAAGGCCAGGCGCGAGCGCGAGGCTTCAGAAGGCCCGCAGCGGCCGCCTGAAACGGTTCCACCGGACCCGGGGGTCCGAGAGGCCACTGAGTCCGCGGAATAGCAATGACCGCGGTGAACAGTGAGCGGTGAGCAGTGAGCTGTAGCTGTGAACTGTGACGGTGGTTGTGTCAGTCATCAGTGGCTGTGACAGAGGCGGTAGAGAAGAGCCGCAAGGCCGTCCGCCTTCCTTTGTAGGTCCGTCGAGCCGTAAAGCGCGAGTACGGCCTGGACTTCCCGCAGTGAACCCAAGGCAATGAAGTAGAACTTCTTTCGATCCCGGGGAGTCGGCTTGGCTGCGCCCTCTGCCAGGTTCAACGGGATGCTCAGCAGCGCCCGGTCGAACTGGTCCCTCGCGTGCACAGCCAGCTTGAGTCCTTGGCACGCACGGTGGAACTCAATCGCCATCTCGTAGGTACGAAACCCCTTCATGTTTTCTTTCTCCTTTTTTGAGGGCTCGTT